>NZ_JACJPW010000050.1 GCF_014696265.1 Aerosakkonema funiforme FACHB-1375
CCTTCCTATCTCCTAGCCCCTAGCCCCAACGCCCTAGCTATATGTTTTTTGAATTTGAATCTGACTTTGTAGATGCTTTGCGGTGCATTCCCATGCAGGTGCGCTATAAGTTAGACACTTGCGGTGTCAAACTTAAACTAAACGAATGGAATCACTTTACCAAAGAAGAACGCGAACTGCTGGTAGATCGACCCTGCACAACAGCGGCAGAAATTCAAGCTTATCGAGAAATGCTACATCTATTGATAAAAGAGCGCATGGGTACATCAGCAACTGATTTGCCAGTTGAGGAAAACCCAGCTTGGATGGATACAGCAAAAGTGCCTGTTACCGTGCGCGAAAAAGCACAAGAATTGGATGTCGCAATCACTTCAGAACAATGGGCAAATCTGCTACCTTTACAGCGATTTGCCCTGATTAAACTCAGTCGTTCCAATCACGAAAATAGCAATTTTTTACCCGCTCTCAAAGAATTTAATTTAGTTTGAGCGATCGGCAAAACCGATTCAATCGTAGGGTGGGTTAGGCACAGGCGATAAATTAAAAATTTTCAACCAACTATTAAATTCCCGTGCCGTAACCCACCATCACCCGAATCTGTAACAAAAAAGAACATTTTTCACCATAAACCTAGCTATATTAGCGATCGCAAACAGGTTCGAGAAGCACTGGTTGTCCAACCGAGATGGCTTGTTCGATAATATCGGCAGCTCGCTTGACTCCCCCTGCTTGACGAATTGCTTGCTTAATATTTAAAGCATTTTGCAAGTAAAAATCTTCCGTCATCACCCTTTGAATTGCATTTTTGAGTCTACGAACACTCAACTGAGTGACAGGAATTACTTCCCCAGTTCCCGTCCACTTAACTCGCGATCCGGTTCCTGGCTGCTCAAAGGTGATGGGAATAGCAACTAAAGGTACTCCATAGCTGAGCGAATCAAGTGTTGTATTCATTCCCCCGTGAGTAATGGTTAAACTAGCTTTGTCAAGCACTTCTAGCTGCGGAGCATATTCTACAACTAAGGGAGAACCGGGTAGTTTTTCTACTGCTTCTGCATTCATCCCGCCTCCGTGAGTAATTACCAATTGAACATCCAGTTTTTCGCAAGCCGCCGCAACAGTATAAAAAACATCTGCTTTGGTATTTTGTACGCTTCCCAGAGAAGCATAAATTAGAGGTTGTCCGGTTAATTGCTCAAATGGAAACGATACTTTTCGCGGTGATGAATTACGAAATGGCCCAGCGTAATGAACGTGCTTTGGCAAGTTAGGACAGGGAAAATCAAAAGCAGCAGGTTGTTGACTGATGTGAGCTAGTTGAGTGGATGTAGAATAAATATGTCGGTAAGGTGGTAACTTCCATCGAGCGCGATATTTATTGATAGTTTTTATTATCGGTTGGCAGCTGCGATCTAAAATGTGATAAGCAACCTGATTGCGAAGACGCGCCCACCAAGCATTATCGTAACTCCAAGGTGTGAAAAAGGGTGGAACGTCCGGTCGTCGGTGAATTGCTTGACCGGAGGATATGCAGATAAAGGGAAGGTTTAGGTATTGTGCGATCGTTTCGCCTGCGGGTTCGAGTTGATCTACCAACACGGCTTCAATTCCGATTGCTTTAATTGCGTTGGGAGCATCTTGGCAAATAATTTCAGTCACCATTTGGCAGAAATCAACTGAATAACGCAATGCTTTTATTTCGCTTAATTTAGCCAAGTTCTGGAAAGTTTCAGCTAATAGTCCCGGTCGATAAATAGACTCTCCAATTGGGTAAAAGTCTACCCCTTCGGAGCGAATTTTAAATTCTAGATCCGAGATTTGCAGAAACGTGATGCGATGACCGCGTATTTGCAGCTCTCGTCCCAAGGCTGACAAAGGATTTATGTGACCGGGGTAGGGAGGGCAAATTATACCAAAGTGAGTCATACTTGATTTAAATTTGGAATTTTACATGGAAAAGTTTTCTATTTCTTCCTTCTGTAAGCTTCTGGTAGCTTCCACCAAGGCAGATGAGGATATTCATGATGTTCCTCATGGTAGCAAAAGTGATAGCAGGTGATAAATGACCAGAAAACTGGTAGTGGATTAGTTTGCGCTCGATGACAATTAGTGTATCCTCCTTCTGGTTCGCGGTGGGGTAAGAAAGTTCCAAAGTAAAACAATTGTAATGAACTTAATAAGGGGGGTATAACCCAAAACAACATTAGATTGATTGCGGATATATGAAATACATAGTTGAGCGAATAAAATAGCGACATCAAACTGATAAGTTGCTTCCAATTACAATAGCTTGTCATAAATTTAAAATACCAAATAAAGAAATTATTGGATTCTTCATCGTGGAAATCTGGGTCGAGTTTGCTGGCAGGGTTGTGGTGGTGTAAACCATGCTTTTTTACTAATTCTTTGTAATTAAATAGGGCATAAGCTAATATGCACAATGAACCTATAAAATTGTTAATTTTGGGGTTTCTTGGAAAAACTAAGCCGTGCATAGCATCGTGAGCGGTAATAAATAAACCTGTATATAGAAAGGTTTGCCAAACTATGCCAAGCAATATCCATAAAAAATTAACTTGCCCTAAGTTGAAGTGAAGTAAAAAGGTGAGGCTAATAGCCCATACAATCATAATAATAAAAGCAATTATTATACTATATGATGCCTCTTTTGATAGGATTGTTGAGTGAAAAGATGTCCAATTAAAAGTAAAAGATATTCGTTGCGATTGAAACACGCTATGACTCCACCTATCGTTGAATTGAAAGTTCCTATTTTAGGCAGAAGTTTTTAGCTATCCTTGCTTACCGAAAGAAGTAGAGTAGCTATAAAAATAATGCTTTAAGGGTTAGTATTTTGCTTTTAAAGCTGGGCGCGATGCGCGACAAAATACGGTTGCTTTTTTATAGTAACTATCCAAAAGCTAATAAATATCTGCCTGGAGTTTTAAAGAAGCTTTATTTCTAAAGAACGATATTAGGTAAAAATATATTGTTATTCAGGATACATTATTAGTTTCTTACGGCCCGAAGATTATCTATCGTAAGACTTACGGGCTCTTCCGTACAAAGGTGTGCCAAATGATTTGTTTTTTGGTGTCCTAAGCCTCAGCTAGCTGGGATTTCAAAGCGATTACCCTGTCAGAAGCAAGTTAGCATAGACAAGTAGGGGTATAAATAATCTCAAAGCCTTGCTACGCAAGGTTTTGACGATAAATTTGAGTTAAGTTAGCACACCTTTGTACGGAAGAACCAATTTTTTCCATAAATCTGAAAGAGCTACCCCTGTAGTCACATCCAGCAATACAGTACAAAAATAAATCGATCGAGCTAATCTACCTTCTCAAACTTGTCAAACAGTTCTAACAAACCAACCGTACCCACAAAAAAAGTATAAATACCATATTCTAGGGGCGTCTTGTTTTTGGAAGCCGCATAAAAAGCTGCTATTACTCCCTCAACAAAATGGGCGACAACGGCAAATCGCTCGATCGCGAAAATCGGGTTGAGGCTGTTTGGTATCTCAGTGTGAGTTAGTACCGCATAAATATGCCAAATTTCCAATGCGATCGCGCCGGTTATCAGCACTGTAGATATCACTTTGATCGAATCGGAAATTTTTTTATTAAAGAATTGTAGTTTCATACTCAAGACCAATAATTTTGCGTTAACTTGCTGACCGAATTTTAGATTTTACATTTGGGATTGCATAATTCCGAATAGGAAATCTAAAAAGATTGACAAAAAAACTGATAGAATATCAGCGTAGCTATGTTCTATGGAAAGAGGTTGGTGTGTCCAGAGGTCAGAACGTAATTGGGCAGCTTTTATTAAAATCGATGTTTCGCTTCCCGATCGGTGAAGAGAAACTACGATTCTACTCTACCATAGACTGGCAAGCCGAGAGCGATCGCGCTGCGTCTTCCTCCGCAACGTATCGCTTCCGACAACCCGACCCGCTCTATCCATCCTATTACATCAGCCAAAATTTTCACGGTATAGAAGGCGGCTACCTCAATGCGATCGCACAGGATCGCCGCTTCATTAAGGTTACGAATTATTCGGCATTAGTAGTTAAAGCTTAATCAATTATTGAGGTATCGTTATGTTCTCATTTTTTAGAAGAATTGGCAACAAATTTGTTGAAAAATTAACTAATATCCGCCACGAACCAATCAATAAAACTAGCTTAATTATTCTCATATTAATTGATATATTTGTACTTTTCAATGTCTTTAGCGGCTTAAATAGCATTTCCCAATGGCCACTAGCCCCATATGAAGAGTTTCCCTGCTTTAACGCTTATCAAAATTACCAAACAGCAGAGAAGAAAGAAACTTTTGCATTTAAAGTTAGCACGATTGAAAATCGGATCGAACAAAATAAACAATCTCCACTTCCTTATGTTGACAATTCCAACAGGCTGGGTGAGGTTGACAATCTATGTACAAATCATACCCGTTTATCCAAAGCAGTTAACACTCCTGAAACTGTCCGATTAAAAACCAGTATCGATCGGCTGCGAAACGAAATCTCTTCTTCCCAGCAAGAAATCCAAACGCTGCAAAGGCAATACAATTCTACTTTACTCGAAAAAATTGCAGGTCAACCGACTGAAAAATCAATCAATAAAGTTAATGCCGATCGCATCAAATCGGAGATCGATCGCAATCAGCAACAAATCGCCACTAAGGAAAAGCAAATCGTCGCGCAGCAAACTCAATTAATTCAAAATCCGGCTGCTGACGCTTATCTCAAACTTCTCAGTAATACTCCTGAATATGAAACACTCAAAAAAGCTTACTCTACAGCCGAGTTTTGGTATCCCAACAAACAATTACTATTACAAGTTTTATTTCTCTTACCGTTAATTCTCATAGCTTATATTTGGCATTCTACAGCCATCCGCAAAAATCTAGGCTTACAAAGCCTACTGAGTTGGCATTTACTCGCCATCTTCTGTATTCCTTTAGTAATTAAGTTTTTTGAATTCATTCAATTTGGCAATCTTGTTCGTGTAGCGATCGAACTAATTGTTAAGCTGTTCGGCGGCTTGGTATTTATTGCCAGCTATGCCTTTATCCTGATTATACCTTTGTTGGGTCTGGGTTTAATTAAACTTCTGCAAATCTGGGTTTTTAATCCCCGCGTTCAAGCGAAAAAGAGAATCGAAAAAGTGCGTTGCATTAATTGTAACTCAAAACTTCGCCTCAGCGATGAATTCTGCCCCTATTGCGGTTACGATCAGTATATCGATTGCTCAAATTGCCACCAAAAAGCTTATAAATATAGCAATTTTTGTAGTAAATGCGGTCATAAAATAGAGAGCGATCGATAATCTTTCTATATTGTTTATTCCGCACCGGGTAGCAAATCAGGAGCGATCGATTTTCTTTGAATAGCGATGACAGCAGCTTGAGTGCGATCGCGCACATCTAACTTCTGCAATATCGAGTGAACGTGAACGCGCACCGTACCAGGAGTAATATACAGCATTTCGGCAATTTCCTGATTGGTTTTGCCAACGGCAATTAATGCCAAAATCTCTTGTTCTCTACGGGTGAGGGGGGAAGCAAATTTTTCAGATGAATTTTCCGATATAGTAGCGATGGATTCCTTCTCAAAAGCGGCACGAATTTCGGTTGTAGCATTAGAATCCCACCAAGAAGCACCAGCAGCAACCGAACGAATTGCCAAAATTAACGTTTCCGACGGTACACCTTTCAAACAGTAACCCTGTGCGCCAACTTCAATAATTCGATTGATCAGAGATTTTTGCGTGTGCGATGTCAGTACCAAAATTGGCAGGTGGGAATATAATTGCCGCAGTTGGCGACAAGCCTCTATTCCACCAATTCCCGGTAATCCAATATCTAATACAACAATATCGAGAGAATGGCGTTTAGCCATTTCCACAGCGGTTTCCCCATCTTCAGCTTCCGCGATCACTTCAAAACCCGTCTCTTGCTGCAACCGAACGCGCAAACCAAGGCGGAAGAGTTCATCATCCTCAACTAATAAAATTTTTAAGGGTAGAGAAGACATTTTAGGCAGATTGGGAGAGATGGTACGGAAAGGTAGGTAAGCGAAAGGCGAAAATTGCGCCAGTGGGATGACGGTTTTCTGCCCAAATTGTACCGCCGTGTGCTTCAATAATTTGACGAGATAGGTAAAGTCCCAATCCCGATCCTTTTGCTTGACGATCGCTCTGTCCTTGGTAAAATCTTTCAAATAGATAGGGAAGCTCCTCAGCCCTTACTCCCGCCCCACTATCTATAATTTTAATCGTATGATGGGAAGCACCTGGCTCCATCACAACTTCCACTTTCCCACCGCGTACAGAATGATTGATCGCATTGGTTAATAGGTTAGCAAACACGCGCTGAAGTTGGAGAGGGTCGCCTTTAACCCATAAAAACTTGCGGAAATCGGATTCGCCGTAGTTAAACGAAATGTGAACGCGACGACTGGCGGCTAAATCGGTTAGGGTAGTAGCAACTTCTTCGGCAATTTCTACTAGCTCGACAGTTGACCTATTCAAGTTTAATCCTTCAATATCGTTACGGTAAATATCCAGTAAGGTTTCCACCAGTTGCAGCGTAGTTTTGTGACTGCGAATCATAGTTGCCAAAACAGTTTGCTGAGTGGGTTGAACGATACCGAAACTTTCTTGTTGAAATGCTTTTAGGGTTTCAATTGCGCCTAACAGGGGAGTTTTTAGGTCGTGGGTAAGTGCGGAGGCAAAATCTTCGCGAACGCTGACGAGTTTTTCCTGTGCTTGCAGTTTAGCTTGCTGTTGCAGTACGGTTTGTTGATAAAGCCGATTGCGATCGCTTAAAATGCCCGTAACTACCAATGCGACGATCGCGATTAAACGACTTGCGATCGTCGCAGGTCTGACCGCTTCATTCTCTGGAAGCCAGATATTCAGCATTGTTAAGATACAAGCAACTACTGTAACAGTAAAAGTAGTTCTGCGGCTGAGACGGGTACTTGCCAGCAAAATTGGCCCTATATAGAGATAGCCGAATACATAGTCCGATGGAGTGCTGTATTCCAGCAGTAGAACGATGGCAAATAGCGCGACAATCAACCAGAAGGTTCTCAAACGCCAATCTTTGGAATGAATAAACATTGGTCATCGGTCATTGGTCATTGGTCATTGGTCAATTGTCAGTAGTCAGTGGAAAGGGAAAATAACTAATGACTGTTGACAATTTATTCTTCAAGTCTAGTTTACTTAACCTAAAGACAACCATTTATGCGAGCGTTTATATTTATCTATACTTACAGTTATAAAACACTCTAAATGCTCTAAACGCTTTTATACCCAAAAGAATATACCGACAATTAAAGACCCATTAGTTATAAATTTATACTTGTAAACATTCCCAAAAATGGGTAACTTAAAAATTGAAACCTTAAATCTTGGATTTCAATTTCAAATCCAAAATTACCTTATGTTGCAAGGATGGATTCAGATTGCACTGACGCTACTAATTTTAGTAGCTATAACGCCTTTTTTTGGCAGCTACATGGCTCGTGTCTTTCAAGATCGGAAAACCATTTTAGATCCGATTCTCAATCCGATCGAGAAATTTATCTATTCCTTGGTAGGCGTGCGAGCAAAAGAAGATATGACAGGTTGGCAGTATGCGAGAGCAATTCTGTACAGCAATATTATCATGGGTCTGCTCATCTTTTTCATTATTATGAATCAAGGATGGTTGCCCTTTAACCCAACGGGCGTACCTGCACCAACTTGGGATACGGCGCTGCATACCACAATTTCTTTTATTACTAACACCAACCAGCAGCATTATTCGGGTGAAACTTATCTCAGCTATGGCAGCCAAATGTTAGCGCTGGGCTACCTTATGTTCACCTCAGCAGCTACGGGTTTGGCAGTGGGGATTGCTTTTATTAGAGGTTTAACAGGCAGACCGCTGGGTAATTTCTATGTGGATTTAATTCGCGCAATTACACGGGTGTTGTTGCCAATTAGTCTCGTAGGCGCGATCGTTTTTATTATGGCTGGAATGCCTGAAACTTTGGCTGGCCCGGTAGTAGTACCAACTTTGGAAAATCCAGCAATCAGTCAAGCGATCGCACGCGGCCCAGTAGCGCATTTCGAGATTATCAAAGAATTAGGTGAAAACGGTGGCGGTTTCTTTGCCATTAACTCGGCGCACCCGTTTGAAAACCCGAATGGATTGACAAATTTAATTGAGCTTGTGGCGATGTTGTCTATTCCATCATCGCTGATTTACACTTACGGAATTTACGCCAACAATATCAAACAAGCGTGGTTAGTTTATTCAATTCCGTTGACAATTCTCGTCGCTTTCATCATCATTACAGCGATCGGAGAATATAACGGCAATCCCGCAGTTAATGCTTTGTTAGGTAGTCCAGCACCAAATTTAGAAGGAAAAGAAGTTCGGTTTGGTTGGGTGCAGTCGGCATTGTATGCAGTCTTCACCACTGCCAGTATGTGCGGTGCCGTTAACAGTTTGCACGACTCTTTTATGCCCGATGGAGGATTTATTACCCTCTCCAATATGTTCCTGCAAATCGTGTTTGGCGGACAGGGAACGGGAACGGCATATTTGTTTGCTTACTTGTTATTAGCAGTATTCGTGACCGGACTGATGGTAGGACGGACGCCAGAGTTTTTGGGAAGGAAAATTGAAAAGAACGAAGTCGTACTGGCAAGCTTTTTAATTCTGTTAGTTCACCCGATCGCTATTTTAATTCCCAGCGCGATCGCACTTGCTTTTCCCGACCAATTAGCAGGTATTAGCAACCCCGGTTTTCACGGTCTTTCGCAAGTAATTTACGAATATGCTTCCGCCGCAGCTAATAACGGATCTGGGTTTGAAGGTTTAGGAGATTCCCAACCATCACCTTTTGCGATCGCTACAGGTACGCCAACAACTGTAACAGCATTGTGGTGGAACTTAAGCACTTGTTTCAGCTTATTAGCAGGGCGATATATTCCGATCGTAGCGTTACTATTACTAGCCGATAGTATGTCGCGCAAACAAGCAGTTCCCTTCACCCCCGGCACATTGCGAACTGATACGGGATTGTTTACAGGTATCACGATGGGAGTGATTTTAATTATGGGCGCACTCACCTTTTTTCCAGTGCTGGCATTAGGCCCAATTGCAGAAGCTTTTCAAATTAGTATTAGTAAAGGTATTGGGTAATGAGTAATTTCACATTTTGCACCAGCCATTCACCCACCTGCGAATCAATTCGCAGGCTAAAAGCGAAAGTCCACTGAAGTGGACTAAAAGCCAATCTACAGTCCACTTCAGTGGACTTGGGCTATTAGCCGTGGACTTGAGTCCACGGCGGGTGAAAAGCACCACCAATAACTAATGACTATTAACTTATGGGAACCATAGATAAACAGAAAATTCGCGTACCGGGTGGCCCTCGCGACGAACGCAAACATACGCCAAAAGTCGATCGCAGAGGAATTTACCAACGAGCAATTCGAGAATCATTTGTCAAACTCGACCCTCGAATTGTAGTTAAAAATCCAGTCATGTTCGTAGTTTGGCTGGGTACAATTGTCACCTTTTTAGTAACGATCGATCCCAATTTATTTGGTACGATCGCAGCAGATAGCAACCAGCAAAGATTGTTGAACGGTATTATTACTTTCATCCTGTTTTTTACCGTTCTATTTGCTAATTTTGCCGAAGCAGTAGCCGAAGGAAGAGGTAAAGCACAAGCTGACGCACTGCGATCGACCCGCACTGACACGATTGCCCGTAAATTACTTCCCAACGGTAAAATCGAGGAGATTAATTCCACCGAATTACGCCGAGGCGATTTAGTCAAAGTAGTTGCAGGCGATATGATTCCCGCCGATGGCGAAGTAACGCAAGGAATAGGTTCGGTTGATGAATCTGCGATTACCGGAGAATCTGCACCCGTATTGAAACAACCGGGAAGTGACATTGCTAGTTCCGTTACTGGCGGAACGCGCTTACTTTCCGACGAATTAATCGTTCGGATTACTTCCGATCCAGGTCAAGGTTTTATCGATCGAATGATTGCTTTAGTCGAAGGTGCAGAACGAACTAAAACGCCGAATGAAATTGCTTTGACGGTGTTACTAGCAGTTTTAACTCAGGTATTTCTAATTGTAGTAGCTACCGTACCACCATTTGCCGGATACATTGCCAATTTTATTAGTGTTGCATTTGGTATTGATGCCGGAAACAGTTTGCGTAGCGGTGCGAGTGTAGCGATTTTAATTTCACTTTTGGTTGCTCTCATTCCTACTACAATTGGCGGTTTGCTAAGTGCGATCGGCATTGCAGGAATGGACAGAGTAGCGCAATTCAATGTAATTGCCACTTCTGGACGCGCTGTAGAAGCTTGCGGTGATGTCAACACTTTGGTATTAGATAAAACTGGCACAATTACGTTAGGAAATCGCTTAGCAGATGAATTTATTCCGACGAACGGACATTCAATGCAGGAAGTAGGAAGTGTATGTCTTGCTGCAAGTATTTTCGATGAAACCCCTGAAGGTCGATCGATCGTGCGATTGGCAGAAAAACTAGGTGCAAAGATAGATTTTGACACCAGTAAAGGCGAAGGCGTAGAATTTTCTGCTCGTACTAGAATGAGCGGTACGGATATAAATGGAGAAGAATATCGCAAAGGCGCAGTAGAAGCGATTAAAGGTTTCGTGCGATCGCGTGGCGGTCAAGTTCCTGCTGCTTTAGACCAAGCTTACGAACGAGTATCTCGCTTAGGAGGAACACCTTTAGCTGTTTGCAAAGGCAATGATATTTACGGCGTAATTTATCTCAAAGATATCGTCAAACCTGGTTTGAGAGAACGTTTCGATCAATTGCGGCGCATGGGTGTAAAAACCATCATGCTGACCGGAGATAACCGCATTACTGCTTCCGTAATTGCCCAAGAAGCTGGAGTTGATGATTTCATTGCCGAAGCTACTCCTGAAGACAAAATTGATGTAATTCGTTCCGAACAATCTCAAGGCAAATTAGTAGCAATGACCGGAGATGGTACGAACGATGCACCAGCATTGGCGCAAGCAAACGTAGGTTTGGCAATGAATTCGGGAACTCAAGCGGCGAAAGAAGCTGCCAATATGGTAGATTTAGATTCCGATCCTACCAAATTGATCGATTTAGTCACGATCGGCAAACAATTGTTAATAACTCGCGGTGCATTAACCACATTCTCGATCGCCAACGATATCGCCAAGTATTTCGCCATTATTCCTACCATCTTCGCCGCCGCCGGAATAGGTGCATTAAACGTTATGGGATTGAAAAGCGCCCAATCTGCGATCGTTTCCGCATTAATTTATAACGCACTAATCATTCCCGCCCTAATTCCTCTAGCATTACGAGGCGTACAATTCCGTCCTCTCACCGCCGATCAATTACTGCAACGCAACATTTTAATTTATGGCGTTGGCGGTATCATTGCGCCCTTCATTGCCATCAAAATAATCGATATCATCTTGCCACTTTCTTGATAATAGTCAATGGTCAGTTGTCAGTGGTCAGTTGTCAGTTGTAATTTTCCCTTTCATTATGAAACTTATTCACAAACAACACTCGATTTTCTTACCAAACAATACGGCTCGCTTACTTGAAGAAGCGACCGAAATTTGGATACAATGGCGCAGGCAAAAACTACCGTTATACCTATTTCTAGGAATCAGCATTAACTTATTCATTGCGCCCTTAGTTTATGCTGCCACAGATGGTGGATTATACCGCCCTCAATCCTGGGCATTAGGATTGTTGGGATTGGGTGTTATCGCAATTTCCATCTATTTATTTTTCGTTATGTTTGTACCGGAGAGGTTCTAATGAGTTTCGCAAGGGAAATAGGCAGAGCAATTCGTTCTACCCTGGTACTTTGGGTAATTACTGCCTTAATTTATCCACTATTTACGATCGCTTTCGGGCAGATTGTTTTTCCTTTTCAAGCAAATGGTAGTATTCTTACTAACGATCGAGGTCAACCAGTTGGATCGGCTTTAATCGGTCAACCATTTACAAGCGATCGCTATTTCAACAGTCGTCCCAGCACCACCAACTATAGCACTGCCGACCCCACCAAAGATGAAGCAGGTGTACTGAAAACCGGAGTTTCTGGTGCGAGTAATTTAGCACCAAGCAACCCTGCATTGCTCGATCGCATTCAAGGTAAAACCGATCCAGACCCCACAAAAAGCATTGAAGGAGATATTCCCAGATTGCAAAAAGCGGGAATTAAACCTACCGCCGATTTGATTTACACTTCCGGTTCTAGCCTCGATCCCCATATCACGCCAGAAGCAGCTAAAGCGCAAATTTCCCGCATTGCAGCAACACGAAAACTCGACACCAATCAGTTAGAAATTCTAATTAACCAAAATACTGATGGGCGATGGTTGGGAATATTTGGAGAGCCAGGTGTTAACGTACTAAAGCTAAATCTAGCTTTGGATAAACTCAAGCCTGCTAGTTAGTAAATATAATAAATCCCAAATTAAAATGTGCTTGTTTGCATTTTAATTTGGGATTTTTAAAATCATTCTTTTGGCGGCAATTAAATGTATCAACCACAAGCATCTTCACCAGATAGTAGCTACATCCGTCCGGCGCGTCGCGGTAAGCATAAAATTTTTATTGGTATGGCTCCAGGCGTGGGTAAAACTTTCAAAATGTTGGAAGAAGGACACACGCTAAAGCGAAATGGTGTAGATGTGGTAATTGGTTTGTTGGAAACTCACGGACGCAAGGAAACCGCCGCCAAAGCGGAAGGCTTGGAAATGATTCCCCGCCAACAAATAAGCCATAATGGTTTAGTGCTAACGGAAATGGATACCGATGCTATTATTGCTCGCCAACCGCAGCTTGCTTTAGTGGATGAATTAGCACATACAAATATTCCAGGTTCTCAGCGGGAAAAGCGCTACCAAGATGTGGAAGTTATTTTGGCGGAAGGAATTGATGTATATTCCACAGTTAATATTCAGCACTTAGAAAGTTTGAACGATTTGGTAGCTCGAATTACCGGGATTGTTGTCAGAGAACGTATTCCCGATCGCTTTTTGGAAGAAGCTGATGAAGTAGTTGTCGTTGATGTCACTCCCGAAACTCTAGAAGAACGTCTGCGGGAAGGCAAAATTTATGCGATGGAGAAAGTAGAGCAATCATTGCAAAACTTCTTCCAACGTCGTAATTTAATTGCTTTAAGAGAACTAGCGCTGCGCGAGGTAGCTGATAATGTAGAAGGAGATGCTGTTGCAGAAGCAACCCGCACTAGCAATGGTGAAAATTTAGAAATACAAAATATCAGCGTTCACGAACGGGTATTGGTTTGCGTTTCTACAGAACCAAATTCGGTACAACTTTTGCGGCGAGGAGCTAGAATTGCTGGTTACATGAATGCGCCTCTTTATACGCTGTTTGTTGATAATCCCGATCGCTTTTTAACTAAGATAGAAGCACTTCATGTGGAAACCTGCGAACGTTTGTGCCGAGAATTTGAAGGAGAATTTTTGCGAGTGTCTGGGTATAACGTTCCCGAAGAAATTGCCAAAGTTGCCAAGTCTTACCGCATTACTCAAATTGTTTTGGGAAGAAGTCGAAAATCTCGTTGGAAAATTTTACTGCGTGGCTCTTTTATTGATAATTTGATGCGGTTACTTCCCCAAATTGACATTCATATCATCCGCACACAAAATAAATAATTGTACGACGCCCTAGCTATAAAGGGCAGTTGATTTTGCGGGATAAAGAATTTAACAAATTAGTCCAAGCAGAGTTGAGTTCAGTATCTTGGGGATTGGTACGCCGCAGTTGATTTAGTTCGGTTAAAGTGTCATACCAAAGACGCTTTTTAGCAAAAAGATAAAGGCGTTCCCGTGGAGTTGCTTGCTTCAATTGACTCTCAAATTCCGGTTCTAATGCAATCCGCTCGATGACGCCGCTTGTATATATTTCATCGTTCATTCCACCATAGGAAAGAATCCATCGGTATTTTTTACCAATTGCTAAAGGTGGTGCAGTTTGAGGGAGACGAAATTGTATAATTCCTTCACTTTGAGTTAGTTCAAAAGTTGTTTTGTAAACTACATTTTGTTGTTCGTCCTGTAATTGCAACTGCATGGATTTGGATAAGGAGGGTTGATTTTTGAGATAAAACCAAAAAGTTGGATATTCGGCAGCAGTCATTCCGTATCCATGAGTAGGAAGGATCGCCAACAGGTCGCAAGATCCCCGGCTACCTCCATCTTCGGTATCTTCTGGTCTCCCTCTGGGCGGTGGTTCGTATTCTAATAGTTCTAACACCTGGGATAACAATGTACTGCTTCCAGAAGATTGCTGATTTACAACGTCTGCGAAGCCAGATTTAATTATTGTTAAAGCCAAGAAAAAATGTAAGGTAATCTGCCCTAAAAGTAGTTTCTTGTTGCACACTCCCATTAGTATACCTCCTTGCGATCGCGCCATCCTTTTTGTAAAAATATACCTGACGGGGGGACAACAATCGGTCTGCTATTCTCAAGAAGACCTAACTAATGAAAAAAATGAATTTAATACCTTCATTTTACACCCAACACTTAAAAACGCAACTAAAAAGAGCAGAGTTTTTAATTTTATATATATTAGTTGCGATGCTACAACAGCATCGAAGAGTTAAGTTAGAAGAATTAGCCAATCAATTTCCCCAAAAAATCTTATTTGAAAGTCGTCGCAAGAAGTTACAGAGATTTCTGTCGCTACCACACATAACAATCGAGAAAATTTGGTGGCCATTGTTGACCAATTGGTTAACCAATAATTTTGAGCCAAACTCAGTTTTATACATAGCAATTGACCGCACGCAATGGGGATTGGTAAATTTGATAGTTATCAGTCTAATTTATGACAAAAGAGCCATGCCCATCTACTTTGAAGTATTGCCTAACTTAGGCAATACAAATGCAGGCAAGCAGATAGAGGTACTTTCGCGAGTCATGCCCTTATTAAGTAATTATACTAAAATCGTTTTGGGAGATAGAGAATTTTGTTCTGTTGACCTAGCTCAATGGCTCAGAAGTCAACCTCAGACATACTTTTGCCTACGGTTAAAACGAAATGAATATATTGAAATAGCCCCAGATATTTGGCGTCAATTACAGGAATTAGGTGTAATGCCAGGGCTTTCAATTTACTTAGAAGGAGTTAAATTAACCAAGAGTAAAGGTTTTGATTCGGCCAATATTGCAGCTAAATGGAAGCGTACATATCGGAGTAAAGTAGCAGAAGAAGCGTGGTTTATTTTGACTAATTTGGCAGATTTGAAGGCAGCTTTATCAGCCTATCAAAAACGGTTTGGCATTGAAGAAATGTTTAGGGACTATAAGAGTGGTGGCTACAATCTAGAGTCAACAGGCGTGAAGGATGAGCGTTTAATATCTTTAATCATTTTGATTACTTTGGCTTACACCAGGGCCATCATATCTGGCGAAAAAATCAAAAGGAAGGGAGTAGTTAAATATGTGGGTCGCGTGAAAGAAAAACGAAGAACTCAACGCCGCCATAGTAGCTTTTATATTGGTCTACATGGCTATGCTTGGGTGGAATCTCTGGATTTCTTCCATCAACAAACTTCTCAATTGATGTCTTTAAGCCCTCATAAGCTACCTTATTATCAACGAGGTCGTACAGCCGAAAAGCTTATCCAGTCTACCTTTGAGCTATAGTTGTCGCCCCGTCATAATCAATCAGGAGCTTTTTTCAATAATTATTATCAAGGAGTATGTTATGCCCCTTTATATATTTTTTGCGGGCATCATTTATTAGTGGCCAAGCTCCGTCCATCTAATGTAGATCCGCCTGAAGGAGCATTAGAAGAATTACAAAGAGTGATTGGATTAATTAGAAAAGAATGGCCAAATACTCAAATCTTAGTACGAGGCGATAGTGCTTATGCGCGGGAAGAAATCTTTAATTTCTGCGAAAAACAGGAGGGCGTGGAATATGCGATAGCTATGGCAACTAATAGCCAATTAAAGTCAAGAGCTAATAATACAATTGAGAAAGCTAAAAATGAATATTCAAGGAAGCTTGAACCGATTGTGGAATTAATGTCAAGTTTTTTTGAAAAAAATGAAGATTTAGAAGTAGTCGGAAAGTTAGTTCCTAGTTCAACTTGGTATCGTTCTTTATGTTATCAAACAGAAAAATCGTGGAGTCGCTTTAGAAGAGTTGTTACCAAAGTTTGTTATGGAAGTGAAGGCTTAAAAATTCGTCATGTTGTTACCTCTTTACCTGCTGCCAAAATTTCTCCTTCAGAGCTTTATACAGACAAATATTGTCCGAGAGGAGAGATGGAAAATCGGCTGAAAGAACAACAATTAGATTTGTTCGCCGATCGCACTTCAACCCAAACATTCCAAAGTAATCAATTAAGACTTTGGTTCTCATCAATAGCTTATGTTTTAATGCAAGCTTTTCGTCAGCATTGTTTATCTAAAACTTCTTTTTCTCAAGCAACCGTCGGCACAATTCGTCTAAATTTCCTGAAGTTGGGAGCGAGAATTACTGTGAGTGCTAGACGAATTTTAATGGCGGTTACCAGTGCTTGTCCCTCTCAAGATATTTTATCTATTGCTTACTTTAGAATTCAATCGATTCAGGATACTGGTTGATTTTTTTTTTACGGAAGCTTGCTCAACTTCATAACTCGTCAATGACTGACCATATATGCAGTCTATTTTCTGATGAGAAGGTTTTTGAATTAAGCTGATTTTACCGAGGATTTAGTAACGGTTTGGTGATTTTAGATTAAATTTTTCTATGGCGACTGTTCCCATATCTTTTGTTTTTCAAAAAGGTCAACTTTTCATCCCAAAATCAGCTTCTCGAATCAGTTTGTGAGAAATGCGGGTGTCTCGGTGAACGAAAAAGGACAAGTAGTTTTGATGGGATCGGGTATTTCTGTACCGGATGCAGGAGGAACAACAATTGTTTCTGGTAATGTTTTTAGTCGCAGTCAGCAGTCAGTTGGTGGAGAAGTGAATGTTCTAGGTTCGCGCATCGCTCTCCTCAATGCTAATATCGATGCGTCTGGTGCAAACGGTGGCGGCAATATTTTTATTGGTGGAAATCGATCGCGCCTCGGTTCTCTCCCCAATGCACAGTATACCTTTGTTAGTCCCGATTCTGTTGTTGCTGCGGATGCTGTGCAACAAGGTAATGGCGGTCAAATTATCGTCTTTGCACAAGATACTACGCAAGTTTACGGTAATTTGACGGCGCGAGGCGGTTTGCTGGGAGGGAATGGTGGGTTTGTTGAGACAAGTGGAATGCGATCGCTTATCATTACCAGTATCCCCAATGTAGGCGCAACAGCAGGTTTAGGCGGCGAATGGCTGATCGATCCTTTCAATATCACCATTGTGGCAGGGAACGGCAACACCAACATCAACGAAACTTCTCCCTTTGAACCATCTGCTGATAATGCACAATTAGGTGTTGATTTGATTACCGCCGCACTGAATTTAGGTGATGTAACTATCTCGACAAATTCTAGTGGTACGCAAGCTGGAGATATTAGCCTGAATACGCCGCTAACGTTTAATTTAACATCCGAAAGAGCTTTGAAACTCGATGCTAATAATAGTATTTCGATTACCCAACCAATTCAAGGCATACCTGGTAGCGCCCCTTTGAATCTCGTTTTTAACGTTAATAACGGCAACTTGACAGGTAGTACAGCCGGAGTTGCTATTTTTAATTCTATCGATACTTTGGGTGGGGATATTACAATCAATGCTAGCCGGATATTAATTACGAACAATCCCTCTGTGAATTCAGGTGGCGGTGATATTAATTTAACTGCCGTGGGGAGTAATTCAGATTCATCTCCAATTATTCATATTAAAACTGTTACTACCATTGATACTGGTGGAGGAAGTATTACAGTAATCGGTAAAGATCCCTCTAATACTTCTCTTGGTGTAGCGATTACTGACAGCCAGTTAACAGTTACAGGTAATGGAAATATTACAATCAATGGCAGTATTGGTGGCAGTGGTAGTACAAGTCCTGGAGTCATTATTACTAATAGCAAACTTAGCGTTGATAACGGTAATATCACGGTCGATGGTACAGGCGATCGCACGGGTGGAAATGGCATTTTGCTCAACGTTGACAGTCAGCTAATTGCCACAGGTAACGGAAATATTATACTCAATGGTACTGGTGGCAATGACGGTGTAGGAATTGCTGGCAATAGTCAATTGATCGTCAATAACGGCAACATAACGCTTGCTGGCACTGGTAATGGCGATGAAGGCATACAAATCAATACTGATAGCCAACTAACTGTCACAGGCAATGGAAATATTAGCCTCAATGGTACTGGTAATAATGATGGAATTTTGATTGAGAATAGCAGTCAGCTTACTACTGCTAGCGGTTTTATAACTATTACAGGCGCGTCGAATACAGCTGGAAGTGGAATTAATTTAAGAAATCTTAGTAGCGTTCAATCTACCAGTGGTGCTATTACTTTCACTGGTACTGGCGCAGTAGATGTAGCAGGAATCGAAATCAAAGACAGTAACATTAACCCGACTCCTGGTAGCGGAAATCTTACTCTAAAATCTGATGAAATAAACCTCCTTGGCACAACTCAAATTAAAGGTACTGGTACAATCGAATTACAACCCCTTAACTCCAATTTAGGCATTACTATCGGTGGAAACTTTGAGAATGATGACTTAAATCTTGATAATTCCGAAATCGCCACTCTGCAAAAAGGGTTTTCTCAAATTATTATTGGAACTTCTGATAGTACTGGCAGTCTTACACTTGATGATACCAGCTTTAACGCTCCGGTCAACATTGCAGGCGGTTCAAGTTTAATCGGCCCTAATCGCGATACAACTTGGACAATTACAGGCAGCAATTCAGTCAGTATCAGCGGTTATTCCAATCCTTTAACTGCTAATAATATTCAAAATCTCAAAGGGGGAATTTTAGATGATATTTTTGTTTTTGATGATGGTGTAAACTGGGCGGGAAAAATTGATGCCGGCGAGGGAATAGATGGCTTAGATTATTCGGCGTTTACAACTGACTTAACTGTAGACTTAGCCGCTTTGGGTGCAACAAGTATTGAAAGAGTTATAGGAACAACAAATGCAATTAGCACTATTATTAGTAATGATACAAACAATACTTGGAATCTCACCGTAACGAACAGCGGTAATATAAACGGCACTCTCACTTTTAGGAATTTCCAAAATCTTGTTGGTGGCAAGCTGGACGATAATTTCGTTTTTAATGATGGGGTGAAGTGGGGAGGTAATATTGATGCTAATGATGGCATAGATAGTTTAGATTATTCGGCCTTTACAACTGACTTAACTGTAGACTTAGCCGCTTTAGGTGCAACAAGTATTGAAACAGTTATTGGGACAACCAATGCAACTAGCACTCTCATCGCCACGAATACAAACAATACTTGGAATCTCACAGGAACGAACAGCGGTAATCTAAATGGCACTCTCACTTTTAAGAATTTCCAGAATCTTCTAGGTGGTAAGCTGGACGATAATTTTGTTTTTGATGATGGTGTAAACTGGGGTGGAACAATTGGTGGTAATGCGGGAATAGATAGTTTAGATTATTCGGCCTTTACAACTGACTTAACTGTAGACTTAGCGGCGCTGGGTGCAACGAGTATTGAAACGATTATCGGTACAACGAATGCAACGAGTACCCTGATAGGCGGTAATGCAAACAATACTTGGGATATTAGAGGAACGAATAGCGGCAATCTGAATAATACCCTGAATTTTAGCCAATTTCAAAATCTTATAGGTGGAAGTTTAGATGATACGTTTGTTTTAGGTGATGGAATTAATTGGAGTGGCAATATCGATGGTAAATCGGGAAGTGACACGCTGAATTATTCGGCTTTCACGAGTTCTATCAACATCGATTTAGCGACTCTCAATGCTGTAGGTATTGAAACTATTGTTGGCACGAACAATGCTACCATTAACTTAATCGCCAAGAATACTAACAACATTTGGAATATTGCAGATAGCAACAGCGGTCGGCTTAATGAAAATCTCAATTTCAGAAATTTTCAACGTTTAACAGGCGGAAGCTTAGAGGATAGTTTCATCTTTGCCGATGGAGTGGTATGGGGTGGAATTATTGATGGTAATGATGGAGTAAACACTCTCGATTATTCTGCCTATACTACCACATTAACTGTAGATTTTGGCACGCTAGGAAACACAGCTATCAATATTAATAATATTATGGGAACGACGAATGCCACTAGCACCATAATTGGCACAAACAAAGATAATGTTTGGACAATTACGGGAAATAATAGCGGCACATTTAATAGTAATCTCAATTTTGGGAACTTTCAACAGCTTGTTGGTGGTAACCTTAACGATGACTTTGTTTTTAATGATGGAATTAACTGGAATGGCACCATTGATGGAAAAAATGGCACAGACACTTTAAATTATACTGCTTTTACCAGTAATTTAACTGTCAATTTAGAGGCGTTGGTAGCTAGCAATATTGAAAATATTATTGGAACTAACAATGCAGCCAGTACGCTGATTGGCAGAAATACAACTAATGCTTGGACTCTGACCGGAAATAATAGCGGTACGTACAACAGCACGCTGAATTTCAGCCAATTTCAAAACTTAACGGGAGGTGATGGAACGGATATATTCGTTTTTGTTCCTCCCGCTAGTATTAGCGGAAATATCAGTGGCGGTGCTGGTAATCTGGCGTTAATTGGAGATGAAATTGATTTTTCGGGAGTTGTTTCTGGAACAGGAGATTTACGAATTGAACCTTTAACGGTTAATCGAGAAATTCAAATAGGAGGAACGGATACTGGAAACAATAGCGTTCTTAATTTAACCAGTACAGAGTTAATTTTGTTGCAAAATGGCTTTCGTTCAATTACTGTTGGCAGAACGGATGGCAGCGGAACGATAACTTTGGCAGGTGATGTAATTTTTGAAGACCCAGTAACGCTGCAAACCCTTGGTATAATTAGTTATCAAAATGGGACTATCAGCGGTGCTGACGATGCCAGGATTACCTTAGCAGCTAAGGGAGATATTACCACAGGTAGTATAAGAAATCCGGGTCGCGAGATTTCGATCGCAAGTCAACAAGGGCAAATTAATACAACGGCTGGAACGATTGATACCAGTTCTGTTACGGGTGATGGAGGTGCGATCGCACTCACAGCTTCCGGTAATATTACTATTAGCAACCTTAACTCTAGTTCTACTGCAACTAGAGGAGGAAATCTTGCTCGTCCCGCATCCCAGGATGGGTTAGCTACAGAGGAAAATCAAAGAGTTCAGCAGTCGTTGTGCGATCGCTCTCCTGACGATCCGCTACATATTATAGTAGTGACCGCAACCAGTCCAGCTATTAACCTGCAAATTCCCACAGCCAAACGCGAACAAGTGCTAGCGTTAGCAACTGAAATGCGTAGGGAAGTAACAAATAAATATAAAACCCGCACAACCAGTTATTTAGCTTCAGCCCAACAACTGTATAATTTTCTCATTGCTCCCATTCAACCAACGTTGCGATCGCAAGGAATTGAAAATTTGGTATTAGTTCCGGATGCAGGTTTGCGATCTCTACCATTTGCAGCACTTCACGACGGTCAAAAGTTCCTGATCGAGCAATATAGTTTAGCTTTGATTCCCAGTTTCAGCTTAAGCGAACCTCGCTACGCCAATCTTAAGAAAGCTAGAGTTTTGGGAATGGGAGCATCGCAATTTCGGGATCTAAGACCTTTACCTTTTGTACCTGTTGAGTTAGCAACTATTACTTCTAAGTTGGGGGAAAGTAAATTTTTCTTAAATGAAAGCTTTACGTTCAACAATCTCAAAGCACAACGCACTCAGCAGACTTTTGAAATTGTTCACTTGGCAACTCATGCAGACTTTAAAACAGGAAAGCCCGATAATTCTTACATTCAGCTTTGGGATACTCGCTTGCCATTGCCTCAAATGCAGCAGTTAAACTGGAATGACCCGCCTGTGGAGTTATTGGTACTTTCTGCTTGCCGCACGGCGTTGGGAGACGAACGCGCAGAATTGGGATTTGCCGGATTGGGAGTACAAGCTGGTGTGCGATCGGCCCTAGCAAGTCTGTGGGAAGCCGACGATCGGGGCACGTTCGGACTGATGGTAATATTTTACCAGCACTTGCAGCAAGCTCCCATTCGCGCATTCGCTCTTAGAGAAGCACAAATTGCCCTACTGAAAGGTCAAATGAGAGTAGAAGCGGGAAAATTGCGCGTATTTGAACATACGGTAGCGGTATTGCCTCCCAAATTAGCTGAAACTGCTGCGATAAATTTTGCTCACCCTCACTACTGGGCTACATTTGTACTGATTGGCAATCCCTGGTAGGAAAGTAGCGTCTAGGGACTAGGAGAAGAAAAATACGCTTGTAGGAGTGCAACGTTAATAGGTGATGTTACGAGAATGGGATGTTTAATGCCACCCCAAATACTGCCGGTGCGAACGCGGTACAAAGCTAATACTTCCGGAATTTTGGGAGAGATTAAAACCTGTGGTGGTGCAAGTTGATCGAGTAATCGGGCGCGGTGATACTGGCTTGATTCTGACAAAGCACGATCTAAATGTTGAGCAAGGATATCGGGCGTTTCTTTTGCCGAATCGAGTAACAGAATATAGTGAGGTGGATTGGCAACTGGAACTAAGCTTTTAAAACTGGTTCCTTCGAGATTCAAGCCTTCTAAAATATGGCGCACAAAGGTTTCTTGCAGTTTTTCGCCAACTAAATCGCTAATATTTTGATGTCGCCCCAGAAACTCTAGGCAGGGAGTATGGCGATACCAATGAGTCACCTGAATGCGATCGCCTATGCGATAGCGATACAAACCGCCCTTTTGGGATAAAATAATTGTGTATGTCTGTCCGGTGCTGAGTTCGTGCAATTTATGTAGGCAACCTTTATCGTCTTCAAACTCGAAAAAGACTCGATCGAGAACTGGCACGTATCCCTCAGCTTCAATTAACGGAATTGTCATAGGGGCTTCAGTAGCTAACAAACCTTTACCCTGAACCAAAACGCCTGGAAATTGCGATCGCAGTCCATTTGCCCCATCTGCTGCATTTGCACTATCCCAGCAAGAAATCAGCTTCAAGTTTGACCATAGTTGTGTCCAGGGAATTTTGGTTTCAGCGAGGATTTGCAGACGATCGCGTGAAATTTTGTGCTGTAATTCTTTTGCTAATAACTTCTGATTTGCCTGGATATAATTTAAATGCACCTGGAGGAAACTCGGACTCCAAACAGAAATAATTTCTAATTTCTGGGCTTGCAACAATGCTAAAGCAAGTTGATGTTTAAACAGATGCGGATCGCGCAGGCGATCGAGTTTATCCGGCATCACCAACCAGGGACGTAGAAACCACTGCAACCAACCGTCTAGGTAATCCAGGTCATCTTGCAGAGATAAAGAGCTATCTTTTTTGGTATTCGCTTCATCTAATTGAGGTGAAATACAGGCGTAGAGCTTTCCAGTTGAAAATTGAGGCCCATGTTGAATCAGATCGTTTGCCCAAACACAAAACATCTGATTGAAAGATTTTCGTAGCGATCGCGTGTAAGGAATCCATTTAACTGCGCCACTACTGCCAGATGTTTTTTCATAAAACAAAATGGGTTCGGGAGTTAATGGAATTCGATCGCGTTTGGGATGTTGATTTTGCTCTCCTAAAATCCAAGGTGCAAGTGCTTCATAATCGACGATCGGCACGCGCTGCCAATCTGCTACAGAACGAATTCCCAAGGATTTGCCATACTCGCTTTGAATGAGGCGATCGCAGATATCTTTCTGTACAGATGCCTGAGTTAATTGAGGGTTATCCAATGCTCGATAAAATCGATGGGCAGTTGGTGCAAGAAGTTGCCCAAACAGTTGAATTAATTGACGCATTATTTCACCTTTTGATTGGGATAAAGATTAGTGGCGACTCGTAAATAAGTGCCATCCCGAATAACTACACCAGGGGCGAGATGCGAGCCTGCTCCTACAAATACATCATTGCCAATTTGAACTTTTTTGACATACAACATCAAGTTTTGTTTGCGAGGTTTGATGACATGGGAATAGATGCCAACGCGATGTCCAATTACAACGCGATCGCCTATTTCTAAAAAACCGCGATCGGCAATCTCCAATCCTGGTGTCCAGTACACATTTCGCCCTACCTTAGCACCCCACAAACGCAACCAGTAGGAAAATGCGCCCGGAATCAATCTCAACACCGCTTCTAAAGCGGGAATCGCAATATAAATAGCCTGGATTTGATGGCTTCCCCACCAAGGACTGTACTTTTTTCCCCGCAAATAACTAATACCCTCCCGCACCGGATACACCCACTGATGTAATCGGTAGGCTAGCACTGGCAAACCGTAGAGAGAACTCAGAATCGCCATCCCACTTACGATACCGGGAGAATGTGCAAAGTAGACAAATCCCATCCCAGTTAGCAATAACACAAGGGTAGGAAAGAACAACAAAATCGTACTAATTACTGTCATGAAAAGGGGAAGAAAAGTTTTTGACTAAAGCTTAATTGGGTGGCGATGCCGATTTTGGTTGGCAATTGACTACCTTCATAATAAGTTCCATGCAACCTATCCCAAAGTTTCAGATTTGCACCATAATTGCAGTGAGGTGATTGACTGGAATGATGCCATGAGTGATCCTGTGGCAGAATCAACCAAGGAGATAGACAACGGTAAAGCCAACTATGTGAAGGAATTGTCAGTCGGCTGTGTCGCCATAAATCTAGAGCAGAAGTTAAACTAACTCCTAAAAGATAGCCTGTTGGATCGGCTAGCAAGTACATAAATAGGGCATGAACCCACAGATAAACAATTAGAAAACTCGCCCAAAGCGTGTTGCGAGATGTTCCCAAAACATCTAAATCAGTTACAGTATGATGCACCTGATGGATCTGCCAGAAGCGAGCAAAGTGCAAGAGGCGATGATTCCAGTAATAGAGATAATCAACTACAACAAAGCTGAGCATAAATGTTAAAATTAGAGGTAGCTTAAGAGATTCGTGCGCTATGGGTAGCCAGTGACGATAAAGCTGATAAATTAACGTAACTTGCAGTAGGGGAATCAAAATTCCTTGCACAAACAACCCAACACTATCGATTAACCAATCTTCAAGAGATTTTGCTTTGAGTTGAGTTCGACCGTATTTATCGAATATCGTCCATCCAACCAATCCGATAAAAGCAACAAAAACGAGAATTTGTGCAATGCTTTGCATAGCTAAATTTTATACCCAAAATGTAACTTTAACCGATTGATGGGGTAGTTGTCGCGGGTTTTCGCCACGAGCGATCGCATCTCGAATCGACTCCACAAATACATGAATTGTATCGGCGGGTGTATGATAAAATTGCGTGCCGTATTTGGCGATCGTTTCCCCCTGAATGCCCAGAATTTTGACATCCTGTTGAATAATATGTTGTGCTGTCCATCGCACAAACGGACGCGCCAGTTTATTCCAGATCCCGTAGTTATAAGTAACATCAGTGTAAACTAGCGTTGAATTTTCTGTTTCTGGAATAGATTGACTTGTAATGAATAAATGGCGGTTGTCTCCCATCTTGTATTCTACACAGGTGATATTCGGCATATAAAAGCGATCGCTATGTTTAATTTCAACACCTTGCTCATTGAGAAAACGGCTATACCATCCCAGATTGCTGGTTTCGTTCCGATATTCCACCAAAACCGAACCATTGCAGCGTTCGACAATCATTTCTAACTTTTGTTGGCGGGAAGTACGGAAAATACCAGGATGAACAAAGGCTGTGTGCGGAATATCAATAAAGTTTTCCACACAATTGGTAACGTTGTTAGCAAAACGGTTAATTACCCGCACTGTCTCCCACCCAGGTTCTTGATAATGAGGCATGGAAAAGGGATGAAAATCTTCGCTCAAGTCGTCCGCTAACCGCACATAAATATAACCATCCTGTTCTTTTGTTGCGTAACATTTTGCTCGACGCTGCTGGGAAGGTTTGAACGAATCTCCTTCAGCAGGAACAGCAATAACATTACCATTTCGATCGTATATCCAACCATGATAAGAACATTGCAATGCACCGCGACAAACTTTTCCGGCTGAGAGGCGGCTATTGCGATGCAAACAGCGATCGCGCAACGCCACAGCTTGCCCATCTTCTGCGCGAAAAATTGCCAGCCATTCTCCTAAGAGCGATCGCGCCAACACCGTGTTAGGTTTTAATTGGTCGCTCAATGCAACAATGTACCAAAAATCTGCAAATTGCATACAGTGAAGTTTATGAGGTGGATATGCTGAAAACCTTTTGGGCTACTGTTCGAGAAGGAAAAATTGAACTACTGGAGTCATCAGAGTTACCCGAAGGGGCAAAAGTATTAGTAACAGTTTTACCTGATGAAGAAGCTGAGTTTTGGCTTCAAGCCAGTCAAACATCATTAGATACAGTTTGGAACAACACAGAGGATGATGTCTATGCCCAGCTACTCCAAAAATGACATAATTTTGGTTAGATATCCATTTTCAGACTTTTTAAGCGATCGCTCAGTGCAACAATGTACCAAAAATCTGCAAATTGCATGGTGTATAGTGGGGTGTGACGAAAGCGATCGTATCTAAATTATGGCAACCTCTCAAGCAAACACTGACGATGATATCTATAAACTCGCATCGATATCCAGCAAGGTGTCGCAGTTGCTATAATAATTAAATATCCCAATTCATCAGCTATATAGAGGTTGAAACAATGCAAACTCAAGAACCGATTAAACAAGATATATCCAAGGAAACATCTATCCGAGAGCGACTTATTAAAGAAATTGAACAAACTCCCGATCCAATTTTAGCAATATCTTTGGAATTTCTTCTCTTCTTAAAATCTCGCTCTCCCCAGTCATCTGCTACAGAACAGCAGCCTCCTTCTACTGGAGCATCAATCCTAAAAACGCTGGAACGAATTGGGAAATGGGAAGGAGATGATTTAGAGGAATGTTTAGAATTGGTGCATAATTCCCGTAGTAGGATATACATCCCTGCTGCTGATGCTGAAAATGAAGATTCTGAAGAAGGCTGAGTTGTGTCATGTACTTGTTAGATACAAATCACTGTAGTTTAGCAATTCAAAATCAACCAGATATCCTTTCTCGGTTGGCAGCACTTGAGCAATTTCAGATCGCCACTTGCGTTATCGTGCAGGCTGAACTGATTTACATGGCAGAAAATTCCCAAAAAAGAGAGAGCAATCTCAATCGAGTTAAGGAGTTTTTAAGAAATATTATCATCTACGAAATCGACTCAATAACTGCTGAGATATATGGGAAGTTTCAAGCTGAACTGATGCAAAAATTTGGGCCAAAGGAGAAAAGTAAACGCAGAAGAACTCGGATGATTGATATCGGCTTTAGCCAACATGATTTGTGGATTGCGTCAATTGCTATCCAACACAATCTCACCCTGGTTTCTGCCGATCGCGACTTTCAAAGAATCCAAGAAGTGCGTTCTCTTTCTATAGAAACTTGGTATTCTCCTCCAACAGAAGCTTAACAAATGTAATTCTCTATCAACCGGATCTCCTATCATCTTTGCAACCTGCAAATCTCTACATCGGCTGTAAGGTCAATTTGACAAGCTAATCGAGCATTCGGAACATTGGGAGCGAAGGTATCGAGCATTTCTTGTTCATCTGCTTTAGTAGCAGGAATATCGCCAAGCATTTCAACTAAGCAAGTTCCGCAAATGCCAGTCCGACAACCAAATAAGACAGGTGAATTTTGAATTGTGAGATGTTCGGATAAATTTTGATGCGGTTGCAGAGTAATGGGGGGATAATCAGTTCCGGGAAAGGAGATTGTACATAAATCAGACATGGCACAAATCCTCTTGATGTTGCTGTTCAAAGCGTTGAAAGGCTTTTTTTTGGATTTCCAAATATCGCGGAATTGAATTTGATGCCATGAGTGACATTTCGCGATTGCGTTTCCACAGGTAATCGAGTTTTTCAACATAGACTTTATAAGATTCCATTGCTTCCTGATGCGTTAAATAACTGCGGTGTAATCCTTCTGACTCTTCGGTAAAACAGCGTCGCATCATTTCTTTAGCCTCTATGTCTGTTAGAGCGAAAAGAGGCGATCGCAACACGCGATAAATCTTGCCATACAGCGCCGGATCGTACCAGAAAATCCCATTAATCGCAGCCGAAAAGTGAAAGTGATCGCGCTGACATCCCCATAATCCTAAATTAGCGATCGAACTTTCAAATGCAGTCGGCGGCGCAAGACAAGTGACAACATCGTGAGATATAATTGTCGAACTATTGAAATGAAAGCTTTCATCCAGAAAGTGATAATAAGAAATTTTAGCGGGAATGGGTGCTTTGTCTTGATGGGGATGTTTCTGATAATAGTTGCTGAGTTTGTGTTGGATCAATTTACCATTTAACGTCCGCACTCCTCTAACTGTGAAATACTGACAAGCCAAAAAGGTATTATTCGCCGAAATTAAGCCAAAGTATTGCAATTGCATCTTTTTCCACCAAGTTTTTAGCGCATTGGTGTCGGCATAAACCATTGTTTCGGTAAAGGGACTTCGCATTGGGTAGGTAAAGATATGCTCTCCAAACAAAGCTTCCTCAACCTGTTTGGCAATAGTGCGAAATGCGTTGATGTGAGCGCGTTCTTGAGAGGATTCCAAATCTAAAGTATCGCAGATTAAACGAAAATCTTCCTGCGCGTAAAGTCCGGCTGCACTGGTTTGATTGAAGAAGATTGTCGCAATTTCTGCGGAGACTATTTGGGAGTAGTAGGCTACCCAGTAAAGTTGATTTAAAATGACGCGCTGATGTTGGCTGGATTGTTCCCATAAAGGCGTACCGTACAGCAACGAAAACTCTTCTGGATTCCAATATTCGTTTCGGCAATCTTCATAACGAAAATGTCCGACTGCTTCATCGATCGCAGCAGTGCGATCGTGCAGTTTGTTGCGTGTGTAATTAATTTGCAACTTGCGATATATCGTTGGATTATCTGACAGTTGCCGAACAGTTTGTTTTAGATCGTCTTTCATATTTAATATACGCATTTATGAGCGGGTAGTGGTGCAAAATATCCTCGTTCTTCTAACGCTTGGACGATCGCATCACCAGATCCTCCCTGCATGAGCGATCGCAGCAGTTTTAATCGCATCCCGCTGTGAGTTTCCGTATCCAATTCTTGCAGAATTTGAATTTTTTGCGATCGCGACAGATGTCCCATCACCCGTTCGATCGCTGTCAGCACGCTTTGCGGGCCCACCTGTACCATCATAAGAAACCTTGCCAACAGTTCGATAATTAATGTTTGACTAGATTGTGAAATAGAAATTTCCTCAAACAATAAACTTCCCGTAGCATGATGGCGTGCTTCTGCGTCCAAAAAACTAAAAAAAAGCTCTGCAAGAACTTCATGGCGACATTCTTTTGCCAGTCGGCGGTAATGACTTAAACCCCATCCTTCTAACACCACTTGTAACACAAACAACAGCACCGTTTTATCTGCACTTTCAACTACTTCTGCTAATAACCGCAGAAACGGGTTTTCGCTGCCAATTTGTTCCATTTCCGGGCAAAAATAACCAATATGACTGAGGTGAGTAGCTTCATCAGCCGCAAACAATCCGTAGAGCATTCGCTCCTCAACTGTTTCTGCTAACAACACCATTTTTGCCATGTAGCCAACGCCGGCTTTCTCTATGAAATAGGATTCTTCTAACAAGCTGCGATTGGTTAATTGCAGAATAGCACATTTTTCGACATCACTTGCGGCTTGAAAAATTTTGACTCGATCTAGGTTAAAAAATGCAGCGTCCCAATAATCGCATTCACGGTAGGAATTAACTGTGCAATTTACACGATGCGGCAATGCTGCTGTGAGTATGCGTCGCAATCTATCGTCGGATTCTGTATGCAGTAAGTCAAATCCTGAAACTGGATATTTTAAATTGTCATTTGTCATAATCGAGCATTAAAGAAGTAGATGAAGAATGGCGATCGTTATCCTCTGAGTAATTAACAGCTTCCCAATTTCCCCAGGTTAAAGCTTTCTGGCGATTGACGTGCTGGATAAATTCTATAATTGAGCGATCGGCTTTTGTCGGAGTCTTCAAATCGAATTGAATCGTTTGAAATACTTGCGTATCTCCCTTGGCAAAGTAATTACCAACCTGCTGCGTTAACCACAGTAAACCCCGGTTTATACCCCATCCCAAACATCCCGATCGCTTGCGAGTCACCAAGATAGTTTGTCCTTCTGTTTTACCGCCTTCTATCATTCGCAAAGCAAACATAATATAGAAGTGCAAAAAATCGGGGCCAAGCGTTACAGTCCCGGTGCTGCCATACCAATAGCACATACTGTAGGTCACTTCATTCTCATATAAAGGACGAATCAAGCGAATTAACCAGGAATCATCACCTCCCCGCGTAGTGTTGCTAAAAGCGATCGCATTAGATTTCAGTTCTTGCGAATTAAATACTATTTCCAAGGGCAGATTGTGTACTGTATTGAAATGATGGGCATCGATCGCATTAATTAGCAGCACATTCGGATGGCAATTTTTAACAAACCGAGTCCCCAAAATATAATCGCATTCTACTTCTTCCAGTTCCGGCACAAACGGAAGCGAACTTGGCTTTTCTTCTCCTACCCAAACCCAAATCATGCCGTACTTTTCTTCAGTTTGCCAAGTTTTAATACATACAGGTAGCGGTTTAACAAGCGAAGGAATATCTACACAAATTCCCTTAGAATCGTATTTCCAGTTATGGAAAAAACAGCGAATTCCATCCCCATCTACCTTTCCCTCCGCCAAATGAGCGCCCATATGAGGGCAATAGGCATCGATCGCCACTACCTGACCGCTGAAACCCCGATAAATTGCCAAATTTCTACCCAAAAGCGTGACAGCTTTTACCCTGCCAACTTTTAATTCTCTCGATGACAATGCCCAGTACCATCCTTCTATAAATTGTGTCGGATTGTTAAAGGTCGAGTGTGGCTTGGCAGAAGACATTTTTTTATTTCAAATTTCAACTATCTTTATCTAAAGCTTGCTTATAGCAGCTTTGAAGAAGTAAACTCACTCTTGAGCCAACCACGCTGCATAGAGCAGAGATTGACGAATATCCTCTGCTTCTAAATCTGGATATTCTTCTAAAATTTCATTGACTGGTTTGTCATTAGCCACCAAATTCAAAATCAATGAAACTGGAATTCTCATCCCGCGAATACAAGCTTGTCCTGCCATTATTTTGGGATCGAATGTAATGCGGTCAAATCCTAACATAATTTTTCCCTCTAAATATACAATATTTTTATCTCAACCTCATCGACAAGACGTATATACAGCTTCCATTTAAAAAATTTTAATTTAAACTTATTGAATTTGCAATAAGTTTGTACAAAATTTCACAATGCCCTGCTGAGTGTATCATTTAATAACAGACTCTTGCACAAATTGTAGCGACGATTTTGCTTGCCACATACGTTGTCCAGCACGGGTCAAATTATCATAACGTATTTCAGTCAAACAAACCAATTCATCACCCAACCGATAGCCAGGATTTTTTTCTTCAAAAAACTGGATGTGAGGATTTGTCTGTCGTCCTGTCGAGATTTCAATTAACCTATCTTTGAGAATTTGTGGATGTTTAAAACGGACAATTCCGATCGCTTCTTGGTAAGAATTGCCATAATATTCCCGCGCCAAACTCCCCATCAGATTTGCTATTCGATCGGGCGTTGCTGCATCGTAGCGGGGATAGAACTCTTGCCAAAAAGTCGGCAGAAAGCGGTAGGTGCGAAAACCAGAACAAATCAGCAGCCAGTACAGTTTATTTTCAGCATAGTGTTGGCGCAGAAAATTCACAGCGGCGATCCAGGTACGCGGTAAAGCTGTACTTGACCAAGCGCTAGGATCGACGATCGTATCGCCAGAATAAACAACGCTGATTTGTTCTCCGGAAAAAACCGTCTGACACAACATCATCGTCGAAAACCCTTTCAAAGCATTGGATGTTTCATCCCTCAACAATAACACCCAGTTTTTGCGGTCGAGATCGGTTTGAAAACCATCCCAGGTTACACCTTCAAAGTGATTTTCTAGAAGCGCATACATTGCTGTGCGATCGCATGGACGTAACTTTTCAACGGGAACCAGCCAACTATTCATTTTCGGGAAGTACCGAGACTCGGTTTTGGGGAATACACTTAACAGTTTAGCGAGCAAATTGGCTGGAGGTGATGAGCAACGTGACAGATTTCAAAATGGTTGCTTTTATTATTCATTAGACATCTGCAAAAATTCTTGTGGGGTAGGCATCCTGCCTGCCTTTTAGATTCTTTTCTGGAGATATTTATTACTCATCCTTGAGACTCGGCGACCACCGAGACGGTTCAAGTTGGTTTACATACTGCATATACTGAGCTAATGGCGCATCAATACTCAAGAGTACCTGCGGATTAAAGCGAATATTGTCGTAAATCTTGCCATCCTCATCTCTGAGCATATAGTAAGCCAAGCGGGTACACAACAATAAAAACTGACTGAGCAAATATCCCATAATGCCTTGACGTTTCTCTGTAACGTAAATCGGTTGAATGCGCGTTCTTCCAGGTGCGATCGGAGTGTAAGCATAGAGCATATGAAGTGTCGGAAATAGCCGCACCTTTTTCATCATTGTTAACAAACCGATGCAACCATTTGCATAGCGCATCGAATACTCATAACTAGAACCTAAAAATCGCTGACCTAACCGTTCTCGAAACGTTGTTTGTGGAAATTCGCCGCGCATTGTAAAGTCAATCTGCGTCCCTAATTGGTTCTGGTGTAGAGATAGATCCATTTTGATATCTAAATGATGAATAGTCTTCAAATGTTGAGCATCAATGCCATTCATCATACAGATATGGTGATGGCAACTTCTTTCAAATGCCGTATCTGCTTGCGTAACAATTGCTTTGCCCTTCAGTTCATCAAAATCAGCAACTTTCTCTGGTGCTTCAGCATCGGGATAAACCCAAATAAACCCATATTTTTCCTCGGTTGTATAAGCTTGTAATTTAGCTTTAGCAGGAATTTCGGATTGACAGGGAATGTTTTGACAATATCCCGTTTCGTCAAATGCCCAATGATGAAACGCACAGCGAATCCAATTCCCATCAACCTGTCCAATTCCTAAATCTGTTCCCAAATGAGGACAATAGGCATCAAGCGCACGCACTCGCCCATCTTCACCCCGAAACACAACAATTCTTTGCCCGCAAACCTCTACAGATTTGGCTTTCCCTTGAGATAATTCCCTGCTGGGACAGGCAATATACCAACCCTTAGCAACTACATTCCAATTGTTGAATATCTGCATAATTGAACGTTGGTGTTATCTTTTTATGCAAAGCTGAACTGCTACGTTGTTTGACTTTAGCGCTAAAGCGCAACAACGTACCCATTACCCATTTCAAACCATTGTGATGCAAGTAAGTAGCAACTTCAGTTAAATAACATTAACTTCTATAGTAGCAAGTTTTAATTTAGTTCTAAACTTGTAAAAGTTATCCTACTATAATGTATACTATTTAACAGTCCCTACCGTTAACTGGGAAACTGAAATGTCGGAAAAAACAGAGGAAAATTTACTATTCGATAGCAAAGTCCACAAACGCATCGGTGAGTTAATAGAGGCGTTGCTGAAAGATGAGAGTATTGGTAGTTCTAGACAGTTAGGGAGAATAACTGGAATTGCATTTAACACGCTAGTTAATTGGTCGGAAGGTAAAGCCGATCCAAGATTAGAAAAGTTAATGCAGTTTGCCTATGGGATCGGCTGGTCGATGACAGAATTGATGAGATATGCAGAAGGGGATGAAGACCCCCACGAAGCGATCGCTCGTAAAAAAGCGCAACAGCAAGAGAAAGCCAAATAATCTTAACAACTGAATAAAATTGATTTATTGAATATTTAAATCCCATATAATTTTCTGTATTTGTTTTTTAACTCATACAGTTATACAACTTATTTATAGCAATCGCCCGTGTTAGGATAACTCGGACTCTTACCTCTCACCTTCCATCCCTTACTCCGTAACCCTTTTCCCTCTTCCCTAGCCCCTAGCCCCTAGTCCCTAGTCCCTAGCTATAATTACCTTTTGACTGATACTTTCGCAACACTTCTTGCCGTTGGCGAATATCCTCACCATACTTGCCTAACAAAACCCTTAAGAGCATTCGACCCAAACAGCGAGAAGCCCGCCAAGAAAACACCGCATCTTGGAAATCGATATGACTTCTTTCAAATAACAAATGTCCGCTCAACCCGACTAACTGAGTCAGAGGCAAAGCCAAGAATAACCAGAAGTTTTGCAATTTCCAGGCTGAAAAGAGCAATCCGTAAAAAATGAATATTCCCACAATATGTAGAGCGACATTAATTGGGTGCTGGTGTTTGAGAACAAAAATATCCCAGTAATCTGTAAATGGATGAGCCAAAGTGCGATCGTCTATCCGATTTCTCAATTTTTGTCGAAGATTAGCATTGCTTTCAGTCATAAAATTTCTTCATAAAACGCACGGAGATAAGACGGTTCCCAGACGTTCTCTACCTAAGCGATCGCAAACTTTACCTTTATCGATAACCTGAATCCCATTAATATAAACAGCTTCTATAATATCATCCGAACCGCGTTTGACCATCCGAGGTTCGCCATCCAGAATCGGATCTGAGATTTCCACTTGCGGACTGATGGGTTGATTTAAAGCCTTGGGATCGAGTAAAACGAGATCGGCTTTAGCACCTATTTTAATAACTCCCGTATCGAGGCGAAACCAACGGGCGGCTTCTCCCGTAACGCGAGCGATCGCCATTTCCGGTGCGAGGAACTTCGTCACCACCGCTTGCTTGAGCAAAGATAAGGCTCCATCATAGTAACCCAGATTACGCACATGAGCGCCAGCATCCGTAAAACCGGGCAAAATATAGGGGTGTTGCATCAGCGCCAAACGCGGTTTTAAGCGATCGTTCGCTCCCGTCGCCACCCAACGCAAATCTGTGTCGTACTTTTGCAAAACTTCCATAAAAAAATCTACAGGTTCTTGTTGTTTTTGAGCGGCAATTTCAGCAAAACTTAACCCTTGCCAACTCGTTTCCGGACAGCGCACAATTTCCATTAAATCTAACTGACGGTGGAATGATTTACGCCAATTATTTAGCCATTCTTGGCGAAATTGGCGGCGAAAAGTTTCCGACTCCCATAATTTTTGCCGTTCTTGTCGCGAATTGCAGCTATTCAGTTGTGCGCCTGTCGGAAATTCTTCAAATAAAGGAGTGACGGAACCATCAGAATAAATTGTAAACGGTTCGGTCAGCGTTTGAAAGCGAACATTACCTTTGAGAATGCGATTCCAGATGAATAAAAGGGGAGAAAATAATCGCCACAGTTTGCGATCGTGTACGGCATCCAGCGCCGATAAAACAGTCAATCTTAATGGTTTTTGCCCAATTCCAGATCCCATCCGCATAATATCGAGAAACGAAGCAAGTCGCTGCAAATTCGGCGTAACTTGAAAGACTAAATCTTGTTCCCGACAGAGATCGGCTAGCATAGCATATTCTTTCAATTTCGCGTGTTGAGATGGAATTGTGCAGCCGCGCCATTCTCCACTCATTCTATGCCAAGGAAACATATCAATTGAAATCCCAACAAATCCCGCCTCTAAAGCATCTGCCGCCATTTGCTGCATCGTTTTTAGCTCGGATTCTGTTGGTTGAACGGTTAAGCTGCGTTCCAATCCCATCACATGAGCGCGTAAGGCACTATGCCCAAATAGTGGCGCAACATTGGCACCAAGGGGTAATTGTTGTAAATGTTCTAAATATTCTGCGGGTGTCTGCCAAGAAACAGACTGTTTCAACCATTTGGCAATCAGTTGATGAGAAAGTGTTTCGACTCTCTGAAAAATATCTGCTAGCATTTGCGGCGCACCAATCGCAACAGACAAGCTGCAATTACCAATGACAACGCTGGTAACGCCATGACGCACCGATTCGCTCAATCCCGGTGCAATTTCTAACTCTAAATCATAGTGAGTGTGAATATCGATAAATCCCGGCGTCACCCACAAACCGGAAGCATCTACAACTTGATGGGAATTAGGAGATAATGAGGGAGCGATCGCCACAATCTTACCATCCTGAATACCAATATCTCCCCGCACTGGCGCAGAGCCCAAACCATCGAAAATTAACCCGTTTTTTATCAGCAAATCTAACATAATTCTTTGTTATGTTTGCTTGTTACCTGTAATTAACCCTGGAGCGATCGCATTCTACTCAGCAAATTATTTCTGTTTGGTAATTTTTAGCTATCATCAGCAACATCCTCATGTGTAGAAACTGGTAGGGGTAGTCCTACAGACAGCAAAGTACTTTGTGGTAGTTTCTCCTCAATTTGTCTCAACATTGCCTCAAGTTCCACTCTTGGGCTGGTTTGTAAACCAAGACACTGTGCAATACCATTTGCGTCGGTACTCCACCGTTCAGTAAGTTGAATGCGATAGCCTGAAGTTTGGGAAAGCAGTTCGTAAGAGTGAAAGTGCATGGGGTCTCCGAGACGGGGAGCTTGAATATGCTCAAAGGAGAATTCCCGTTTCATGTAATCAATAAGGCAATCTTGAACTACTAGAACAAGATGTTTGCTGAGATGTTCAAATGTGTGAATTTTATGGTGGAGTTGCATCAAGATTGTCTTCGCAGTCATTTTCCAGTTCATACCAAAGCCTTTTGCCGATGCAACATCTACATCTCTTACGGGCAAACCATGATTTTGAAGAAAGCGTTGTCGTTCAGGCCAGACTGTACCAGTGGTGTCGAGCGTTTGCAATTCTATGCCAATAAAATCAATAACTTTTCCCAAACGTACAGATGCAAGGCAGTAATCAATGCTACCTCCAGGCACTGAAATTTCAGGAACAATCCGAAGTTCATTACCGGGTTGATGTAGTGTCAATAAATGAAGACAATCAATAAAGATTTGGCTGCGTTCAAGAAGTCGAAAGGGGCAAATGATGATGTTTCGCGATTCTCTCCCATAAGAGACGGAGCAGGTGCCAATAGTAATATCAGGCTCACTTTTCCGATTTTTGAGGCATTTGCGAGCTAAAAATGGACAGGTTTGACCAGATACAATCTCACTCCAAGAAAGTGATTGGTTAGTAGGATGTCCGTACAATTCAGTAACTTTAGTCATAGAAGCAGTCCACACCTTTCACGAGCAACAGCAATGTATTCATCTGAGATATCAATTCCAATCGATCTACGTTCTAGTTGAAATGCAACAAGGTTTGTTGTACCTGTACCCATAAATGGATCTAGGACAACGCCATCTTTTGGACAGGTTGCCAGAATTGGAATTTTACAGAGATCTTCTGGGTACGGTGCAAAGTGCAGTGTTCGCTTTTGAGTATCCTCCGGAATAATGTCCCAAACATCACCGGGTTTACTGCCGTTAGGGTGATATCTGAGAAAGTAGAAACCGCGTTCGGCGAGTTCACGGGCTCGTCCAGAAACTCTTGCCGAATCAGAATGCGTGGTTCGTTGCTGACCGCGAATAATCATGCGAAAATCAGAGATTTTACCGACGCGGACTTCTTCTAAGACTTCATTAAGAGCTTTTAGTGCGTTGGTACGTTCGGACTCGTTAAGTGCTGTAGATAATTCAATTTGTCGGCGATAGCGTATACCAGAAACACCCGTCGCAGAAACTACGGAACCATTCACAACTTTGGCTTGTCTGGGCTTTGAGCGGATTGCATCAACATCATAAAAGTAGCGATTTGTTTTGACAAAATGGAAGACAGGTTCATATATGTTTCGCAGCTTGTCTTTCGCATTGTCGGGTGAGCCTTTTACTTTATTCCAAATAACATTGTTGCGAAGAAGCCAACCCTGTCTATCGGTCATTGCAAGTGCAACTCGCCAAGGTATACCAATTAGAGATTTACGCTGATACGCATCTCCGATATTTAGCCAAAAAGAGCCTGTAGGTTTAAGAATGCGTTTAAGTTCGGAAAAAATTGCAAGCAAAGTATTAATATAGTCTTCCCATTTACCCTCAAGCCCAATTCCTCCATTAATGTAAGCTCTTTGACCCCAATAAGGCGGAGATGTTATTACACAATCAATGCTATCAGAAGGAAAGAGTTTTAAAAGCCCATAAGTGTCACCCTGTAAAAACAGTGGTATACGATCTGATGAGGTTAGATAATCTTTGACCGCACCCAAGGCTTTTAAAGGTTCGTTCTCCTCGGTCATGGCTACACCTGAACATTTCATCATACCACTATACTTGAATTCGGGTATTTTTTGGTGCAAACGTTTATTACTTAAAGAACTTACTACGTAATTATGTAACTATAGGGCACCTAACCAGTTCGACCGTAATGTTCGGTTTTTATCCACGGCGATCGCTCTCGTTTCACGCACAAACTTAATGTCGTCACAATCATCACTGGAATCCAATGTATCATGTAGAGAGAGCCTTGAATTGTTGCCCAAAGCAAAGACCATCCTCGTATACCTTGAAATTGGTAAACGCCAGCCATAAAACCTACTGTCAGAATGATGCTGAGTAGTGTTTGCAGTGGCAATAAAATCGGGTAATGGCTGTAAAATATTGTCCAGATCAAGTCAGGAATAAGCCCAATCGGGAGCAGAAATTGCAATAGATAAAACAATAGTAAATCAATTTCTTTCGCCCAACCTAGTGTCAGGATTTGGGGGAAATAATCCAGATAACGCTGATAGCCACCTTCTGCCCAACGGCAATGTTGACGCCAAAGATTTCTCCAAGTAGTTACGCCTTCTTCCTGAATGGCTGGATTCGTGACAAAAGCAAGTTCAGCGCCTGCCAGGTAAAGTTTAAAGGTAAGATCCAGATCCTCTGTGCCTGTGTCCTCGTTCCAACCGTTACATTTTTCTAGTAGTTCCCGACGCACTAACATTCCATTACCCCGTAGCTCAGACATTCCGGCAACGGCAATGCGATGAATTTGTAGAAAACAATCACAACTCATTTCCATTTGCTGACAGCGAGTTAAGAAATTCGTATCAGCATTAGAAATACTTTTTCGTACTTGCACCGCACCGATCGCCCTATCCTGAAATAAGGGTACAATTTCCCCCAAGAAATTCGCAGGAACCAGAGCATCGGCATCGCAAATTAGCACAATCTCTCCTTGGGTAGAGGCAAAAACGGCATTTAGCGCCCCTGCTTTACCGCCTTTCGATGCGCGTCGATGCACCTGTAATGTGGGAAATTGAGTTTGTAATTTGCTTAAAATCTGGGGGGTTGCATCGGTACTGCCATCATCAATAATCCAAATATCTAGGCGATCGCTTGGATAATTCAATTGGAATAAGCTATGAACTAAATCGGCTAAAACTGCACTTTCATTCTTCGCGGGAACCAAAATCGACACGGTGGGCAAATAAGCAATATCCTCGCTTGCCACAGAAATCGGTTTTGCCATCAGCATCCGTACCGTTTGAACGGACAGGAGTGCTGTTAATCCTACAATTAGCCACTGCAAATCCGATCGCCAGTGCAGCAAACTCACCATACCCCAGACAAGTAAAACTACCAGAGTTGCTTTGAAACGACGATCGCGATCGACGCTAATATCATTACTTGACCGATAGTTACTTATTCCCACTTTACTGGCTATCTCTTTCCGTTGGTTGTTTGCGCCAGCGACGCCACAGCAGCATTGCAATTAACCCCAACAGGAAGCCGCCTACCCCTGCGGCGATCGCCATAACGCGACCTATGCGCTGTGTACCGTTCAGTACCGGATTATCCAGTAAGTTGGCAGAAAAATGCAGCGATTGGATCGTCCATTTTTCCTGAAACTTTTGCAGGACTGCTGTCCACCGCATCGCCATCGTAGCCTGATTGCCATCCCGGAAAGAAAAAGTGGCGATCGCATCTCCGTAAGAAATCGCCGTCTCCGGGGAAAGGAACCTTCTGGGATCGTCCACCTTAACTTCCATTGCGATCTTTGCGATCGAACTGGAAAACTGCTGATTCCAGTACTTCTCAAAATCCTGCACCTTATGGAAAACGCGGTTATCGACCGTTGTAATCGTGAAATTTGGATGTAAGTAAGGCTCAATTTTGGAAAAATCGCGAGAATTGAGAGCTTGCACAGCCATCTCCCGCGTGCGAATTATCGCATTAATGTCCTGTTGGCTGACATCTGCCAGAGCGCATTGCGGCAAATTCCAAATTGCCAGCACGAGCAAAATGCTCCAAAGTAGCTGCGTGCATTTATGGCTTATCTGTCTCTGTTTCGTCATGTAGGGTTAGTTTCTCGCTGACCATCGGCGATCGCTTTCTAGATTCGCAACTTATAGAGATAAACCACTACTTGCTATACATTACGTTACATTTAGCGATAATTTATGGAAATACGATCGTAAACTGGCTAGGCTTCAAACTGCTATATGGACTTCCAACTGGTATACAGTCAAATATTCATCCAATTACTCCTGGGACTCGTCTCTGTCATCTTTGCGGAACTGGTGCGGGATGTCTACCACCTCGCGGGACATTATTGGAAACCGTTACAGAGCTACCATACCCTGCACCACAAAGCTTATCGTCGCGATTTGAGCATGACGAGCTTAGAAATGTACAAGAAAGCCCAGTGGTACAACGATGTGCCCGAAGCCCTAGTTATGGTGGGGTCAACTGCTCTAGTCGCAGGACTGGCTCAGAACTATGGAATGTGGCTCGGCTGTCTCTATTCTCTGATGTTCCTGATTCCTGCGATCGCTCGTTCCCAAGGGCTGCTCCTCCAAACCGATTTAACCCATAAACCTGGGGATTTGGTGGAAATTCCGTCGCGATGGACGGTGAATCGTACTTATCATTGGCGACACCATTTCGATCAAGGCAATGCCTACTTTTGCGGTTACTTTACCGTAGTAGACAAGGTATTGGGAACGAGTTTATCTCTCAAAGGAAAAGTGGTAGCAATTACCGGAGCCTCCGGCACTCTGGGACAGGCGTTGATGGAGGAATTGTCGCTTCAGGGAGCTAAAATAGTCGCGTTAACTACTAGCAAAGATGCACAATTTAAGCCGGGAATTGAAGTTTTGCAGTGGCAGTTAGGGGCTGAGGCAGACTTGATGACCCGTCTGAAAAGCGTTGATATTTTGATTGTTAACCACGGTGTAAATGTGTACGGAGATCGCTCTCCTGAAGCCATCCAAAAGTCTTATGAAATCAACACTTTTTCCGCACTGAAATTAGCTGAATTATTTCTCAGTACTGTCACAGAATCCGACCACAAAGCTATCAAAGAACTCTGGATTAATACCTCCGAAGCAGAAGTGAATCCGGCTTTAAGTCCTTTGTACGAATTGTCAAAAAGAACACTGGGAGACTTGATTACTCTGCGTCGCCTCGATGCTCCCTGCATTATCCGCAAATTGATACTGGGGCCATTTAAGAGCCAGCTAAATCCCTATGGTGTCATGTCTGCCCGATGGGTCTCTTGGGCGATCGTCGCTTTAGCAAAGCGGGATTTCCGGAACATTATTGTTACCATTAATCCCATTAGTTATATTGCCTTTCCGATTAAGGAGTTTTTCCAATCCCTTTATTTCCGCTTGTTTACGTCCGCCCACACTCAAGTTAAGTAGGACTTACGCATTTTATCGCCTCATTCACTACAAATGTAGAGTCAATTCATGAATTGACTCTACATCTTGGAGTAAAATCGCTTACTTGCGTATCGCCTATTAGTAGTATAATTGATTCAACCAATAACGCTTCAAGAAAATCAAGCAGCGATAGAAGCTCGAAATTTGTTGGCGCGATCGCAACAGGAATTACCATCAGAAACAAGTCGTGCCATCCTAGAGATGGTAACGACAATTATGGTGTATAAGTTTACTCAGTTGAGCCGAGCGGAGGTAGAAGCGATGTTGGGAATTAGCTTACAGCAAACACGGGTGTATCAGGAGGCTAGAGAAGATGAGGCGAAATTGTTGATCTTGCGCCAACTTACTCGACGAGTGGGAGAAGTGCCTGAGTCAGTCAGAGTACAAATTGATCCCCTATCCATTACCCAACTGGAATCATTGGCAGAGGCATTACTGGATTTCTCTAATCTGTCTGATTTAGACGCATGGTTGGCCCAACAGGGAGCGTAGGTTCGCTGCGCTGTAAGAAAACTAACAGAGGCGCAGTTGTCTAAGCAAGAACTCGTAGTTTGCCAGCAGCCTAATATAGCTGGCTTCTAACCTGTTAGTAGTACGATCGATTCAACCGATCCAGTATTCTTGTAGGCTAAGATCGAAATCCTGCTCTTATAGCTATTTGTTATTCCTGGTTTTTATTTCCAATGCACCCAACTCTTTGTGATACCTTCAGAAGCCGTGCTTTATGGACATGGGATACTCTTGCAAGAGGACGTTCTGTAGATTGTCAAATTGGAGAATAAACTTTAACAGATTTAAATATTCTTGAGTTAAAAATCCGACACACATCAGAGGTTTATAGCCGAACATTCAGCAAACCTGAAGAAGGTTTAAACGGTGCTGATTGGGAGTGGTGGTTCACAGGCTCTAGCAGAAAATGGATTGGTTTTAGAGTACAAGCTAAAGTCATAGATATGAAAACAAACTCTTTCAAACATCTTCATTACCAGAAAGATAAATATTCACCGTTTCAATGTGACACTCTTATCCAGAACGCATTACAAAAGCCGCCTGCACGTATTCCTTTGTACTGTCTTTACTCAAATTGGAACACGTTCCAACAATTGCCTTGGAAGTGTGCAACTTACTACCCTGTTGAGGAAAGCTATGGTTGCTCTATCTTGTCTGCTTTTGCAGTCCGCTACTTGCGAAGCATTAAAGGCCGCAAAGCAACACACTTTAGAAATTTACTGAGTTATGTAAGTCCTTGGCATTGTTTGGTCTGCTGCCGTGGATATGGCAAAGGTGATTTACCAAGTCGGGTTTTTAGATATTGGAGAGAATTTATCCTAGAAGTTGAGGAGGCAATTTTTGAAGAGCTTACCCCAAGCGTTCGTCGGGAGTTAAATGGCGAATTAGACGGCTATCGGCAAATTTACAACGAAATTGAACTAACGGAGGAACCACCGAGTTATGTTCGCTCGCTGCTCAATAATGAGTTAGAAGAGCAACCCGATCCAAATTTACGAACGCTTACAATCTTTAAAGAACGAGGCGAACCCGTATAATCTCCATTAGCTGCAAAATAAATCCAAAACAAGGGCGATCGTAAATTGCCTTTTAGCCAATAAAGGTAAAGGGCGCTCGCTCCTGCTATCCCTTAATAGTGGAATCTAGTCTAAACTCCCATAAACCACCCTACATTTAGATATGCTTTTATTATCGCCACAAAAACGGGAAAGCCGAATTTTTAAAGCAGAAGTGCCATGATATTACAACCGATATAACCGATCGCCAAAGGAGATCGATCGCCCAGAAGCAACAAGATTTGGCGGAGGCTTTCTGGAAGAGTCGCCCCATGCACGCGCCACAATCTTTCGCGCAGTTGGTTTAAAATACGATCGCCTGCAATATCATCGGTACCGGGTCGCACTAACCAATGGGTTCGCAATATCTTAAAATGACGAATATCGTTGCTTTGCACAGCGCGATCGATTTCTAGTGCAGCGCGTTCGACCAACTCATCGGTTACTATTTTCATTACCAGCGGTTGCAAGGTAAAGGAGGATTCCTCTGCATTAAACCATTTTTCCAATAACGATCGCCTGTCTAAATTGGCAATTGCTGCCAAAACCGCTGCTGGATCGACTGAGATGAGAAAATGGGTTTGCAATCGGCAGAAAGAAACAGGCTCTTGCCAAATCGCCAGCCAGTAAAGAATTTCTCGCTCTAAGTCAGAAAGTTGCTCGCATTGCTGTTTGAGGATTGTTTGCAGACGCTCGCTAATTACTAAAGTGTTTTGATTGAGAAATGCGGCGATATTCCCGCCGAATACAGACTGAATTAATGGGGTGACAAGTTTAATGGCTAACGGGTTGCCGCGATACAGTTGAATTAAGGCAGATAAGCCGAGTTCTTTGCCTGTAAATCCTCGCGATCGCAATAATTCCACAGCATCTGGTTTTGGCAAACCCTGTAGGTTCAAACAGCGAACTGTTTTTGTGTCAATTCCGATTGATTTTGGTTGTTCGCAACTGGTAATTAGGATGCAGCTTTGATGGCGATCGCGACTTAATTTATCTAATAATTGATGATATTCAGCCGCGTATTCTTTTTTGGACAAAACTGCTTCCAACCCATCGAGTATCAGCAGATAGGGACGTTGTTGCAGGTGGTGTAAAAGTTGCGCTATACCTTGTTGAACATCGCCAACGACAGTGGGAGCGATCGCGTTCAAAATGCTGTCTAGCAGGGATATGGGAGATGGAGAAGACTGAAGCGATCGCCAAATGGAACGATCGAATTTTGACTGAATTCGGTCTGCTAAAGCAAGTGCTAATGCTGTTTTGCCAATGCCGGCAATACCAACAATTGCGATTAACTTGCAGCGATTTGTTATAATCCACTGTTCTAGCTGTTCCAATTGGCGATCGCGTCCGTAAAAACTTTCGACATCCGGTGCTTCATTCCAATCAAGATCGGGTATATTTTTTTCTGGAATAGGTTCAAAGTTGAGATTGGAAGAATTGGCGATCGCCTCCCAATTGCTAATACCAACCGCTTGACAAATGGCGATAAAAATGTCTCGCTGGATGCGATCGCCCTGCCAAAATCGACGTAAAGTAGCTCTAGAGGTATGAGCGTCCTGCCACCAACGAGCCGTACTGGTTTTCGTCCAACCGCGACGCTGACGCGCTTTGTCTACGATCGCCAGTCCTTCCGTTGATGCCGAAAGCGAATTTGACATAGCTAGGGGCTAGGGGCTAGGGGCTAGGGGTTAGGGGAAGAAGGGATTAGGAGCGAGAGTTTCAGGAATTAAGAATGCCTTAACCGCCTTCACTGTTGCTATATCTCAATTTTGGCTTGTTTGGAGCCCAATATCGAATGTTGCTGCTTGACATACTCCCACCGTCAAGCTTCGCTGTGACGGGGGATTCTCCCAGAATCACTTCTTGGGATTACTGGCTCAATGAGACGACTTAAATCCTCAACATCTCTGTTAAAGACCCAGAGGCCGGACTCTCCCCAGTCGTTTGGGTCGGTTTCTGTATGCCCTACAGTACCGTTGAGGTATTCCCCCAAATATTTCAACCCTTTTTTGAGAATGTTAATTGCTGCGTTCCAGTCACGATCTAAAACTGTTTTGCAGTGAGGACATTGATGAGTTCTAGTACTCAATTTGAATTGTGGCAGCATTTCGCTTTTTGTGGCTTTCAGCCTCCGGTGTTCCTCTGTAATTTGAACAGAGAATTTTGAGATGGAGTTGCGATCGCTCTCCAAGAACAGACGCACAACTAATAAAGTTAGGCACACAGGCGATTGTCGCTGTTGTGCAACAGTCACAAGAATAATCGATCGCACCTAGCGATCGCCTCAGCTATAAGGAAGAAAGCTCAAGCTCAACCGATAAAGGAAAAGCGATTATTTCCCATCAGACATTATCGGTAATTCCACTAAGAAGGTAGTATGTCTCGATCCGCTTTCAACTTGGATCGAGCCTCCCAAATAACTTACCAGTTTATCCACAAGTGCCAGTCCCAGCCCCGTGCCGCCATGTTTCCAGGGGTCATTGCTGGGAATGCGGTAGAATTTATCGAAAATGCGCTGCATTTCGTGACGCGGAATTTCGATGCCAGAATTGCTCACGCTTAACTGAATCTTGTCCGAGTTAATGCGAACGCTGACTGTAATTTTTCCCTTGGCTGGGGTGTACTTACAAGCATTGTTGAGCAATTCTGTGAGGATACGCTTGAGACTGAATGGGTCGGAAGCCAGGGGAGGCAGTTGCCGAGGAATGTCAATTTCTAAAATTTGTTGCTGGTCGTAGATAAGTTGTTCAAAAGGTTCGACAACATGAGGAATCCAGTCTGGTAAATGAATAATTCTTCTGTCAAGCAGGAGAGTTCCGGCGTTGAGTTGCTGCAATTCCAGTAAATCGTTGATTAAATTAATTTCTCGCTCGCACTCATCATTCAAAACATGGAAGTAACGAGCGGCTGTGTTACTTTCACGGTTATTTTCTAGTTCTGGATTGAATCCGCATTGCTGATTCAGCATAACTTCCAACATTTGAATTGCCATTTTCATGTTGGATACTGGTGTTTTTAATTCGTGGGAGACGGTATTGAGGAAGTCGTCTTTGAGGCGGTTGAGTTTTTCTAGTTCTTGGACTTGAGCTTGTGCTGCTTGGTAAAGTCGAGCTTGGCGAATCGCGATCGCACATTGATTGGCTACCTGCTGCACCAATCTAATTTCTAATTCATTAAACACATATTCTTCCGGTTTTAACAACCACAAATCGCCCAGCACGCCTTGATTATCTAAAATCGGACAAGCCAGCACAGCAACGCGATGGTGAACTTGCCGTATCGAGTGGGAAGCTATTTCGCAAAATTGCAGATACTGACCTTGCAGAAGCTGAAAGTAAATGCCAGGGAAATCAGCCATTTGCAGGACGCGATTGCGATCCGATGGCGATGTAATTGCATATTCGGAACAAATGCTAGAAGTAGCTTTTTCGAGATTGTATAGTGCGGTACAGCAATAATCTGCTTTCAGTCCCAGCGCTAATTCTTGCACCGCTGTTTGTAAAATGTGGCTTTCATCGAGGGTATCGCGCACTTTGTCGGTAATCCGTTTGAGCATTGCTTCAAAGTTGAGCGCCTGCTGCAACAGATCTGTACGTTCCTGCACTTGTTTTTCCAGGTCGGTATTGAGCCGCGCCAAGTGTTGATATAGTTCTGATTGTTGGATGGCAATTGCTACCTGAGTTGCTAATTGCTTGAGCAGGTCTATTTCCAAATTCTGCCACTGTCTTGGGCCGCTACACTGATGGGCAATCAGCAGCCCCCACAATTGGGAGTTTGGCGTGGGATTTTCTAATTGAGAATTCAAAACTAAGAATTCGGAATTATCTTGCAAAATCGGTACTACTAAATGAGCCCTGACTTGAAATCCAGCTAGCAAGTCGAGCAAAGATTGAGGCAGTCCCAGTGTGTATATATCGGCTTTGGCTTGAATGCGGTTTTGTTGGTAAGCGGGGATATAATTTTTTCCTAAGTAGGGATAGGCAATTTTTTTTCCTAAAATTGGTATCCAACAATCGCCTACCGATTCCACTACTACCCTACCCTGACTGTCGGGGTCATAGCGATAAATCAGCACGCGATCGGCTTGCAGAAATTCCCTAACTTCCGCTACTGTTGTATTGAGTATTTTCTCCAAGTTCAAAGATTGACGGATGCGCTGCGCTATCTTATCGATCAATCGCTCTCTTTCCGTTTGCTGTCGCAATTCTTGTTCGGCGCGAGAAGCTTTCAGCAACCGACGTACCCGCTGACGCAGTACAGCCCAGTTGATCGGCTTGGTAATATAATCGATCGCACCTGCCTCAAAAGCTCGGTCTACTGACTTTTCATCTTCCAGCGCCGTGATCGTCAATATGGGAATGCGATCGCCTCCTGGGAGGGAACGGATGAGCTTACAGCAGGTAAAGCCATCCATCACCGGCATCATACCATCTACCAGCACTATATCCGGTTTTAAGCAAGTATAGGCTGCTAATCCCTCTTCTCCGTCCACAGCTTCTGCCACTTGGTAACCTTCTTGTTCCATCGCTCGGCGAAGCTGAATTCGCATTAACCTGTCGTCGTCGATGACGAGGATGAGGGTTGAATGTTTCGGTGAATCGGAGGTATTCATAGTTGATTTGGCTGGAGTTCTTTAAAAAGTTTGGCTCTCCCCTACTTGTGGTCAAAACGCAGTTTTTTGGGCATAGGACATAGGGTATGGGGCATGGGGCAGAGAAATGCCTTACCCACCAACCATTCGTGCCAATAAATAATTTTTACTTATCACCTTATGTCCGAGAGAGTCAAACTCATAATTGACGACTACTATATAATCTACATTCAGTATGCCCGTGCCGAGCGAGCAATTTTCACCTTATTGGCAAAAAATCCTCATATAAGGATTTTTGATTTTTGACTTTTGACTTTTGACTTTAATTCTTCCCGTCTGTAGCGATAACCGATCGCAAGCTTTTTAACAATTCCTCGGAAGTGAATGGTTTTGGTAAAAAAGTTTGTACGCTCTGACGATTTAACTCGGTCACCTGAGAGTTTGAGGTCAATCCGCTAATGGCAATAATTTTGACATTGGGGTTAATTTTTTGCAACGTGCGGATAGTTGTCGGCCCATCCATCATCGGCATCATCATATCGACCAACACCACGCTAATATTTGTTTTTCGTTCCGCATATAAGGCGATCGCTTCAATGCCATTACTAGCACCGATCGCCTGATAATTATAACTTTCCAGGGAAGTTTTGGTGATTTCGCGGATGGCATCTTCATCATCAACTACCAGAACTAATTCTCCGTTTCCTCTCGGTAATTCTCGATAGATCTCTTGGCTGAACTTGCTTTCATCTGTTGATGCTGCTGGTAAGCAAACCTTAAATTTTGTCCCTTTTCCCACTTCGCTATAGACATTGATAAAACCCCCGTGTCCTTTGACAATGCCAACTGCGGTTGAGAGTCCTAACCCGGTACCCTTACCGTGTTCTTTTGTGGTAAAGAATGGCTCGAAAATGCGATCCAATATTTCCCGTGGGATGCCTGTTCCGGTATCCGAAACGGTAATTACCACATATTTACCAACTTTCGCCTCTATATTCATCCTGGCATAATTTTCATCGATAAAAATATTTTCCGCAACCACATTTAAAATTCCGCCTTTGGGCATGGCGTCGCGAGCGTTGACGCAGAGGTTCATCAAAACTTGGTGCAATTGCGTCGCATCGCCGCAAACAGTCCAAATTTCTGAGCTTGGCACATCTGTATAAATTTCAATACATTTGGGAAATGTTTGTTTGACTATTTTGGCAATTTCCGATATTAAATGCGCTACTTGAAGATTAGTGCGATCGCCTTGCAGCCCTCGCGCAAAAGATAGCACTTGTTTGACTAAATCGGCGCTGCGTTTCGTATTGGCTTCCAGAATTTTCAGCAATCGCTGACTGTGTTCGTCGTGACATTTCATTTCTAGAAGTTGCACAGACATCAAAATTGGTGCAAGCGCATTGTTTAAATCGTGAGCGATGCCGCTAGCAAGAGTGCCAATACTCTCCATGCGCTGGGCCCGCAGAAATTGCGTTTCCAGTTGTTTTTTCTCTGTAATATCGGTATTAACTGTCAGGATTGATTTAGGTTGCTTTTGTTCCTCCTGCACCAGCGTCCACCGACTTTCCACGATTATTTCTTTGCCGTATTTGGTGACTTGAAGCAATTCACCTTGCCAGGAACCAGCCTCATCAAAAATTGGCTGTCCGCTTTCCAGTTCGGGGGGAACTTGTTTGTACAACAGCTGGTTGACATTTTTACCGATCGCTTCTTCCGACCTCCAGCCATACAAACGTTCAGCACCTTTGTTCCAAAATAAGATTTGGTTGTCCAGATTTTGCACTAAAATAGCTTCAGTGGCGATATCCAGTAGAGCGGCTTGTTCGCGAATTTTTTGTTCTGAACGCTGGCGATCGATTTCGGCGCGACAAGCTTCCAGCAAACGGCGCACCCTCTGACGCAAGACAGCCCAATGGATGGGTTTGGTGATGTAATCGTTCGCACCCGCCTCAAAAGCTCGATCGACAGATTCTCGATCTTCCAGCGCCGTGATCATCAGTACAGGCGGGGGATTGCAAAGAGATTGCGTTTGGCAGATATTTTCCGTTCGGATTAGTTTGCAGAAAGTAAACCCATCCATCACCGGCATTACCGCATCCAGCAACACGATATCCGGACGCCAACGAGTATAAGCAACTAATCCTTCTTCTCCGTTAGCAGCTTCTACCACTTGATACCCAACTTCTTCCATCGCCCTGCGAAGCTGAAGTCGCATGAATTTGTCATCGTCGATCGCCAGAATTAGCGGTGCATCTTTTTTGTCTGTAGAGATATTCATACCTTGTGTTGCTGACGTTCTATTTGCAAAGCTACTTTGACTCTTTCATACTCAGTTTCCAGAAGAGGTAATTTTTCTTTGCCTTCTTTAGTATGCCCATTTCGCCCCATAGTTTCTAACTCTTTGCAATAATTAGATAAATTTGTCGCTCCCAAGGTCATACTACTTGCCTTCAAGGTATGAGCTGCTTGGCGCAATTTACTTGCATTTCCTTCTGCTATAGCGGTAGCGATATCTGCCAATAATTTAGGGCCATCTTCCAGGTAGCAATCTATCAATTCGGATAGAATATCTTCAGCGTTTTTCCCGATCATTTTGCGGAAAGATGCCAGTACTTTGGCATCGACGACTGATTTGTCAGGTGTCAGTTGTTGTGGCGCAGGCATCTCGCCTGTATCAGTTGTCGGTTGTTCTTTATTGCTGACCGTTGATGAAGCAGGCTGACATTTGCTTAACGCAGCGACAATATCTTCAAGGCGAACAGGCTTACTGATGTAATCATCCATACCGGCAGCTATACAAATTTCGCGATCGCCTTGCATGGCGTTTGCTGTCATCGCAATAATTCGCGGACGCTCACCTGTAGGCCATTGTTCCCAAATGCAGCGAGTAGCTTCCAATCCATCCATTTCTGGCATTTGCATATCCATGAACACCACATCGTAAAATTGGCGACGCAGTGCGGCGATCGCTTCCAATCCATTGCTGACCACCTCTGGCTGATAGCCTATTAACTGTAACAGATGCAAAGCTACTTTTTGATTGACTTTATTATCCTCCGCTAACAGTATTCGCAAAGGTAACTCTTCTGCCAAGTGGGGATTTATTTGCGGCAAAATAGGGCGGGATGCTTTAATTTGTTGCGGCTGTTCTCCTAGAACGTGGCTTAAAACATTATAGAGATGGGATTGTTTGATCGGCTTAGTTAGGAAAGCTGCAAAATCTACCTCTGAGGTATGATGACTTGCTGACAGTCTGCCTATGGAAGTTAACACGACTAAAGGTAATTTTTTGTACTTACCCAGTTTGCGGATTTCTGTTGCTAGAGTTAAACCATCCATTTCCGGCATTTGTATATCCAAAATAGCAATATCAAATGGTTCCTCTTGATGCAGCCATTCCAAAGCTTCATATCCAGACTCAGCCGCACGCGCTAGCATTCGCCAAGATTGTGCTTGCAGTGTTAATAATTCTCGGTTTGTAAAGTTATCATCCACAATCAGAAGGCGTTTGCCATCTAGCTGAGGCGGGAGATTTTGAGAAGCAAGAGGCGATATATCGGGAGCTGATGCTGCCACTATAGTGAAATAAAATGTGGAACCCTCACCCACTTGACTTTCTACCCACATCCTACCGCCCATCATTTCGCTGAGCTGTTTGCCGATCGTCAATCCCAATCCCGTACCGCCATATTGGCGCGTGGTCGAGGCATCGACTTGGCTAAAAGGCTGAAATAAGCGATCGATCCTGTCCGCAGAAATACCGATGCCCGTATCTCTGACAGCAAATTCAATTAAGTATTGCTTTTCATCGCTATCTGTTGATTCTTCACCGCCATCGGTTAACGCTAAAGCTACTACTGAAACTACTACTTCTCCTGTTTTGGTAAACTTAACTGCATTGGCGAGCAAATTCACCAAAATTTGGCGCAACCGCGTCACATCGCCCACAATCGTATTAGGAGTTTCTAGGTCGATCAGATAAGCCAATTCAATCCCTTTTTCGGCGGCTTTAAAAGCTAACATATCGAGAGATTCTTCAACGCAAATTCGCAGATTTAAAGGAGCTTCTTCTAACTCCATATTGCCGGATTCAATTTTAGACAGATCGAGAATATCGTTAATCAGCATGAGTAAATTATCTCCACTGCTTTGGATGGTTTCGGCAAAATCTCGCTGTTGGTCAGAAAGTTCTGTATTTATTAACAAACCGATCATGCCGATAATGGCATTCATGGGAGTGCGAATTTCATGGCTCATGTTGGCAAGGAATTGACTTTTGATTTGAGTAGCTACCTCAGCAGCTGCCTTTGCTTTTTCCAATGCTTGATTCGCCTGAAATAGTTCTTGGGAACGTTCGACTAGAGATTGTTGAGCGAAATAGCGCTCGGTAATATCGTCTAATATCCACAGACGCCCCGGTACGTCCCGCACTTTAGTAGAAGTGCTGGCAATACTGAGGACTTTTGGTTGCGGTTGTGAGAAAATCCAGTTCCAGTTACGAATTTCTGCTTGAGGTTTGGTGAAAAATTTTGCCGCTTGTGCTGCTATTTCTGTTTGATTATCGGCGCTTGTGCGTAAAGTTGCCATTGCAGATGCGATCGCACTCGGTTCTACAGCGCCTGGAGTTAGTTGGAGTTGCGCCGCCGCCGCTTGATTTATCCAACCTTGTTCGCCACTTTCATCAACAAACACGACTCCTTGATGAATTGTTTCTAACATGGCGCTGAAGCGTGCTTGTAATTTATCCAGGCGTAGGGTAGTATCGCTAAACTTCAATAAAGTTCGCAATTGACCGAGTAGCGACTCGATCAACTGCTGCAAGTGCGAAGAGATATTCGCTTGGCGATACCAAATGAGCAAAATTGCCCCCCGCAAACTGCTTTCATCTTGCAGTGGCAACACCGCCAGGGATTTAGTTCCTTTGGCTAATAATACGTGAAAAGCATTGGGAGTGGACGGGTAATCTATATAATAAAGACAGCGATTTTGGGAGAGCGCTTCCGCGAAAAGTGCTGGCGTAGTCAAGCGAGCGGGTAAAGTTCTGGAAGGCAAACTTACCAAAACTTCTGCCGTCACCTCGTCTAGTTCCCGCAGAGCGATCGCCGCATCCGCACAAGCATAGTCGCGCAGTAAAGTCAAAACCTGACTGATAATTGTATTAGCCCGAATTTCCCCGCTACCGTACTTGGCAGTTATATCAATTTCCGAAAGAGTAGCCAGCACGGATTGAGAAGCCAATCGCCACTCGATATTTTGCAAAAACCGACGAATTAAGCTGCCGAATAATGGTAAAGTTGCTATTTCAACTGCCGGACGCAATAGCATCCCATCACCGTGCAGTATTCCGATTAGCAATGCCCCTAATCCCAGGAACGGCGCAACTCGCAGTGGAGAAAGAGGGAGTAGGGTGCAGAATGTGAATATCCCTGGTGCTAACAGCCACAGGAGTGTCCATTTCTCCACCACACCCAACAGGACAAGTAAGATAGCAAGACCGATGGAGACGGCTTCAAAAGTCGGCAGTCGATCGGGATGATGAAATGGTAACTGAGAACCCAAATTATTTTCTGTTATGCGGCAAGACATTGAGCGATCGCACTCGTTACTATCTCAGGCGCACTGATATGAGGTAAGTGACCTCGTGCGTCGATCCGAACAAGCTTACTTTGAGGAATTTTATCTGCCATGTATTCCCCGACTTGAGGTGGTACGGCAATATCATCACTCGCCTGTAGAATTACAGTCGGGACCTTCAGTCGCGACAAATCAGCTCGGTGATCCGACTGATAAATTACCTTAGCAACCGCTTGGGCGATATCGGGACGAGTTGCTGCCAGAGTTCTGGCAAACTCTGCCGCCAACTCGGGTTTATCTTCGGTAGCCATTGCTATGGGAGCAAAGCCGCTTGCCCACGCATAATAGTTGGCTGACATAGCTTCGTAAAAGGCATCCAATTCATCCTGCTCAAAGCCACCGTAATATCCAACATCATTGAGATAACGGGGAGAAGCATCCAGAAAGATCAGATCGCTGAAGCAATCTGGCTCAACTAATGCTGCCAAGAGGCTAACCATACCGCTAACAGAATGACCGACCAAAATGCTTTTAGTTAGCTTTAACTCGGCACACAAATCGAGCAAATCCTCTGCGTAACTGTAGAGGCTGCTGTAGCGACGCGGACTGTAAGCAGAAAAATCTGATTTACCCGCGCCGACGTGATCGAAAAGTACGATGCGAAAATTGGGCGCAAATGTTTCTACCTGTTGTCGCCACGCGGTCTGATCCGAGCCAAAGCCGTGGGCAAAGACGATCGTCCGATCGCCGCTACCTAAAACGTTGACGTTATTGCGCTGCATTATGCTAGTAGTCTTCATAAGCTAGCAATCCTTTTTTTGTTTACTTACTCAACAACTTAACTTAAGAACAAATTAAGGCTATATCAACTACGATAAAACTTTGGCTAATACCTAGACTACGAGAATATACGGTATTTGACACCTGTCTGAAAATGAGGTATTAGCCAAATAATTTCTGTCTGCCATTCTCCAGCAAAAATTAAGATTTTCTATGGAATTAGTATCGCAGTATTCAGCCCTCTTGCCTGTGACATGAGGTAAAATTATGTTTGATGTGATATTTCAAAAAGCTACAAAAGTTTAAGAAAGCCTTCTGTTTGTGAGAGACTTGTTTATTCTCTCCCTCTCCCACTCTCCCCCTCTCCCCTTCTCATGTCCGAGTCTCCCATTACCGTTACCGTCAAACTCTTCGCTGCTTACCAAGAAGCCTATGGCGTTCCGGAGCTAGTATTAGAATTCCCAGTTGCCACACCGATCGCAGCTGTGCTGGAGCGTTTGATTGCCGAACATCCCGAACTCGCCCAATGGCGCGATTTGACGCGCTTTGGCATCAATCTGGAGTTTGTCGAACCCAATACCCTCCTACAAGATGGCGATGAGGTGGTGCTGATTCCACCTGTGAGTGGAGGTTAGAAAAGTCAAAAGTCAAAAGTCAAAAGTCAAAAGAAAAAAGTTAAAAAAAAAGGGTCTATAGCCTGGGACGTTGCTGTTGAGAATATCCAAAACTTAATTTTCTACATAAGTTATCAATTTCTAAAATATTGCCTTTTGTTTAAATTTATTGGAATTCAATCCCACCAGTAGGTAATCGCGATCGCATCGGGCTGTTGAAAGTCCTTGCCCGAATAGATACTCTTCCAGTCGAGTGTCTATCAGGAAAACTCTGGATGAGTTGTAGAAATATTTCATAACTTGTAGAGATATTTCATTATTTGTAGAAATGTTTCATGACTTGTAGAAACCTTCGATTTAAGGTATTCACAGCAAACCCGACAAAAAAGGTCGGGTATATTTGACTCGCTGTGGAGGTCGTGCTAGCATCAATCGAAAGTTGACAGACACCGAGGGAGAGCAGGCACCATGACCCAGACGATCGCAGCCCAAGCAACCACAACCGCCACCTTTAAATCGCTCAAGTGTAAGGAGTGCGGTGCAGAGTACGAGCCCAAAGCAACGCACGTCTGCGAGTTCTGTTTTGGCCCCTTGGAAGTGGCTTACGATTACGATGCTCTCCGCCGCACTGTCACCCGCGAAACCATTCAGGCAGGGCCAAACTCAATTTGGCGCTACCGCCCGTTTTTACCGGTCGCTACCAACAACCCGATCGATGTGGGAACAGGCATGACACCGTTGGTGAGAGCAAATCGCTTAGCTCGTCGTCTGGGATTGAAAAAGCTATATATTAAAAACGATGCCGTCAATATGCCGACTCTCAGCTTTAAGGATAGGGTCGTGTCTGTCGCCCTAACTAGAGCTAGAGAGTTGGGTTTTTCTACAGTATCTTGTGCCAGTACGGGAAATTTAGCGAACTCTACAGCTGCGATCGCCGCTCATGCCGGTCTTGACTGTTGTGTCTTCATCCCCGCCGATTTGGAAGCAGGTAAAGTTCTCGGTACGTTGATTTATGGCCCCACCGTGATGGCGGTGCAAGGAAATTACGACCAAGTAAACCGCCTCTGCTGCGAAGTTGCCAATACACACGGGTGGGGATTTGTCAATATCAACCTGCGCCCCTACTATTCGGAAGGTTCCAAAACCTTGGGTTACGAAGTAATAGAACAACTGGGTTGGGAATTGCCCGATCGCATAGTAGCGCCTCTGGCATCCGGTTCCCTGTTTACCAAAATCTACAAAGGCTTCCGGGAATTCATCGAAGTGGGATTGGTCGAGGAAAAGCACGTTCGGTTCAGTGGCGCTCAAGCAGAAGGTTGCTCCCCCATCGCCCAAGCATTCCGAGAAGAGCGGGATTTCATCAAACCAGTCAAACCGAGTACAATTGCCAAATCGATCGCGATCGGCAACCCGGCTGACGGCGTTTACGCATTGGAAATCGCCCGCAAAACAGGCGGCAACATCGAATCGGTAAACGATGCAGAAATTGTCGATGGGATCAAGCTACTGGCAGAAACCGAAGGCATCTTCACCGAAACCGCAGGCGGTACAACAGTTGCCGTGCTGAAAAAACTGGTAGAAGCGGGTAAAATTGACCCGGAAGAAACAACGGTTGTCTATATCACCGGCAACGGACTGAAAACCCAAGAAGCCGTACAAGGCTATATCGGCGAACCGCTGACGATCGAACCGAAGCTGGAAAGTTTCGAGCGTGCCTTAGAACGGGCCCAAACACTCGATCGCCTCGAATGGCAGCAAGTTCTTGTGTAGGGACTGGGAGGGGCTCTCGCATTTGAGGAGAAATTTTTTGGTGAAGGTGAAAAATTATCGCCCAAATGCGAAAGCCCCTACATAGGAAAAAGACAACTGACAACTGACAACTGACAACTGACAACTGACTATGACCGTAAAAGTTTTAGTTCCCACCGCTCTGCAAAAATTCACCAACGACAAAGCCACCTTGGAATGTAGCGGCAGTAGTATTGCCGAACTGCTAGATTCCCTAGAAGAAAGCTGTCCCGGCATAAAAGCGCGTCTTTGCGATGAAAAAGGCGAACCGCGCCGCTTTTTGAACTTCTACGTCAATAGCGAAGATATCCGTTTCTTGGATGGGACTCAAACACCCCTGCAAGATGGCGACGAAGTGAGCATCGTTCCCGCAGTTGCTGGCGGCTGAAAACATGAGGGCAACCATTTGGGATTTGAGATTTTAGATTATCCAAAATCCAAAATCCAAAATCCAAAATCTAAAATCCAAAATCCAAAATCCAAAATCCAAAATCCAGTCATGGCAGAAGAAACCAATCATAACGAAGCAGGAGAAAACGCTCCCAGCACTGTCGATAAACAAGCGCCCAGCGTGGCTGAAGAAAACGCTCCCAGCACCGACTCACCTGCGACGACAGATATTCCCACTGCAAATGCACCCGATCCCACAGCAGTAAACCCAGAAGCGAATCCTAACGCCGCCGAGGAGAAACCTGCCAAAGCAAAGGCAGCTGCGAAAAAGCCTCCCAAAGCAGAAGCAGAAGCAGGTGGCGATACAGAAGAAAAGCCAGCCAAAAAACCTGCTGGCAAAAAAGAGAAAGCGCCCGGTGTTGAAGATAAGCCGTTTGCAGATTTTGTGCAACAAGACTATCTGCCAGCTATAACAGCAGCACTCGCCAAACAAGGCGTTAATGATTTACAGCTATCTTTTGAAAAGCAAAAAATTCCCATTATTGGCTTTGCCAAAGAACCGGAATGCTGGCAAATTATCGGCAGTTGGAACAAAGGTCTGCGTCAGTTTCGCGTCTATTTCTTCAATGAAGATATTCAAGGACAACGCGCTTTTTCCTTTGCGGAAAATGGCGGCAAACCGAGTACCCTCGAACCTTTCTTGATCGACGAACGCAAAATAACTCTAGATTTGTTGGTGTTTGGCGTCGTCCAAAGATTGAATGCACAAAAATGGTTGGTGCGGAATTAGGGACTAGGGGCTAGGGGCTAGGGGCTAGGGGCTAGATGAGTTTAGAGTTCTAGGAAGTGGTAAATTACGACACCTGTGGTTGGGTGATTGTCCACGGTGACATAACCGGATTTCAGCATTTGCTTTAAGACGGCTTCTACTTCCCCAAACCCGACGCCTGTATCCATTACTGCTTGAGTTACGGAAATTTTGCCGCCTCTAGCAGCAGCTGCTTTGACGAGTTTCACCATCAGCTGGTCGCGGGTGGGTGGAACTGTTACCGTAACGGCGGGTTGGTTTAACGGTATGCCTTTGGGAGAGTAACCCAATTTAGCTCTTACTTTGCTGTTGTGTTCTTCCACCATGCCGGGAATGAGAAGCAAATCGACTAGCTGTCCTATTCCCAACAAACCAAAGGTGAAAAACCACAACAGTCCCGTGCCTATTTTGCGGTTGTACAGGCGGTGCAGCCCGTGCAGTTGGAGAAAGCAGGCAAACCACAATATATAGCTAGTGCCAACATCGTTCATGGATCGATCGAACTCACATTTTCCAGTTCTCATTCCGATCGTAGATCTTCGACTGGGAAAGGTGAAAGAAAAAATTTTCCTTTTTATCTTTAGAGATCTCCAACATATAAACTAAACTGCGATCGCCAATGGTAAAATAGAGTTTTACCTTCCCCAAAATGAGTCAACTGAGAGAGTACATAGAGAAGCATCCATCA
>NZ_JACJPW010000051.1 GCF_014696265.1 Aerosakkonema funiforme FACHB-1375
GCATTATCCATCCAGTATCGAATGCAGTAATTACGAATAAACTGAGCAGTCCTTATTGCCTCATCTAAGGCTTTGAACTGCTCAGTTTTTCCATATAATTTTGCTTCGAGGGTTAGCATGGTGTGATTAACTTATTTATGGTACTCATATTACCACAAAAAGACAAATGTTGCTCCGCTTTGTTTGTTGGTTGCGTTTTCATCCCCACCCACGAGGGGATGGGGCTTTCAACGCAACATCGCAGTAAAAAAAAACCCTTTTTGCTTTTGAGTCGTTAAAAGCTTGGTATAGAAGGTTTTGACGAAATTTATCCCCTCAATTATAACCGGGTTATTTACCGGGTTTTGGTATCGGGTTTGGTGGGGAGGATGCCAATTACTTGTGCTTGCGTCGAATCACACCCAGTAATGAACCAACTAAGCCTAAACCAAGCAGGGTTGTTGGTTCCGGAACTTTAGCAACTGTCTCGCCACCACCAGTACCGCCACCGACATCTGTACCACCACCAGTACCACCGCCTGTACTGCCACCGACATCTGTACCGCCACCAGTACCGCCGCCTGTACCGCCGCCAACATCTGTACCGCCACCAGTACCGCCGGAAGGCATATCGGGTAAAGTGCCATTAAATAAGTAGTTGTGAGACTCGCCATTTCCTGTTAAAGAAGCAGCGATAACGTTACCGTTAATTTGACCGTTGGTGAAGTTGAAAGCAGCAAGAGGTGCAAGAATGCTACCTTGAATGCCAATGCCGGTAGCACTTAGATTAGTGGCTTCATAAAAGTTGTAAAGAACTTTTTGCCTTTGAGCGTTTTCTGGGCTGCCGTTAATGTTAAAACCAAAGTATTGCATCTTAGCAGCATCACCACTGACGTTGACTACCACCGTAGAACCATTGGCGACGTTAATGTTGAAGCTATTAGCATTAGCCAAATCAGATGCTGATAGATTAAAAATGTTGAGGTTTGAATCCAATCCCGTTAAGGTAATTCCGCCATAGGCAATATTTTTAGTTCCGTTGGCAGTTAAACCTCCTAAATAAGAGGATAAGCCGATGAGATAATCTCCGGCAGCATTAAAGTCTAGAGGATTGCCCTGACTCAGTGTACCGCTGGGAAACCCTACTCCCGATACGTTAGCTGTGCCACCGTAGACGGCGTTACCGTGGTAAACTTGGCCGTTGTTCAGATTCAAATTACCGCCTGTTACCAGTACGTTGCCGCTATTGCTACCCAGGTGAGATCCCACGCCAAAGCCGCCTGTGAAAGTGGCGTTACCGCCAACAGCCAGTTTACCTTCTACGTCGGTACTCCATTGGTTGAAGTTGCCCAAGGTGAAGACATTGTAATCGGAGACTGGGCCCAGACTGGCTGCATAAGCTTGAGTCGAAATGCCTAATGCTAAGCTGGCTGCGATCGGAACTATTAGCTGTATTTGATTAGAAATTTTCCTCAGTTGCATAATATACCTACAAACTTAAGCGTTTAGTTTATGGTAACCGGGCAACACATTGATGAAAATACATGATGGCGAAACATCATTCAATCTTTACACAACCTAGTTGCTAGTAAATTTTATGTGAATTCTAATTTATCTGGATATATAAATTACATATACCTACGTAAATTCACAGAACTCTAGGTACGATCGCGCCTCAAAAAATCGGGTGGGCACTGCCCACCCTACTTGGCAATCGACAAAAACCTAAGCAGCGCTTCGCAGTTTGCGGGTGCTTTCTACTAAACTTTGTGCAAATCCATCGAAGCGCTGGGAAAGTTTCTCATCGAGTAGCTTGCCATCGGGGCCAAACGCTTTCCAGACTTGACCGATCGCAATCTGTTCGGGTATGACCCAACCATGTACCCATCTGAGGATCACCCGCAGGTCGTTGAGTGCGTTGCTGTTGGATTGTCCGCCCAAGACGCTGATCAATCCAGTAACTTTGTTGCTCAGCTCGTCAAAGCTCATCAAGTCCAGTGCATTTTTCAACACACCGCTGAGGCTACCGTGATATTCTGGGGTGGCCAAAATTAAAGCATCTGCCCCTTTAACAGCATTTCGCAAACGTTCCACATCCGGGTAATCGGGATATTCTTCTTCCCCGTTGCAAAATGGCAGCTGCATTTCTCGCAGGTCGAGGATCTCGACTTCGGCACCTAACGCTTCTACTCGTTGGGCGGCTATTCTCAACGCCTGCTGACTGTACGAGTCGGGCCGCAAACTACCACCAATTCCAACTACTTTCACCATAATTGCTCTCTCTTAAATTGATATGAGGACGCTCTTTACTAAATGCAAAAATACTTAATTCAAGTTAAGCAAGCACTTTCTTCTCCACACTCTACATCTGGGTGGAGCAAGTAAAGCGAACTCGTTATGACTATGAATTAAAGATAACAAGTCGATCGCGATTTTGTCAACAAAGTATCGATCTGCCGCAGGGATCGTTGAAAGGTAAACTAGAAATTAACAAAATCTGCTCAACTCATGCCAACATACTGAGCTAAAGCTCCAGCACCAAGAGATTGAGTCAAGGTTTTAGGTAGCTTTATCGCTCTTTTAACTCAGGGATTTGGCGCGGCTGCCAATATTACCGCGCCAAATGCCAGATAAGTGGATATCCGCTCAGACTTGAACCAAAAAACATCCATGAGCATCCAGACGTCTGTGCTGGCAGATTTGCTGCAAGACCTGCCCCAATTGCGACCGCAAATGTATTTCAAGTCTTCCCTCACGGCGCTCTCTCACGCGATGGAAGACCAAGTTTTAGCGGGGTCAGACGAGCCGCTAGTGATTGCAAGCTTTCAACGAGAGCGCTTCTACCGTCAGGAAGCGCATCGCTACAAACGGGTTGCAGAAAAAAGCGATCAGGTATATGTACTGGCGGCACCGGAAACTGACTTTACCAGTCGCTCGGACTCCTACGAGATGGTGGCGTTCGATCGTGAAGATACCCTAAGTCAAGAGTGGCATTTAGTGGTAATTGGGCAGCAGTACGCCAGCTGCCTTGTTTGCCGAGAACGACAAGCCCCAGCACCACTGACATCTGAGCAATTGAACTTCGATACTGAGGTATGTGACGCGGCTTTAAATATTGCTGGGCCAACAGCCGGATATGTAGACCCATCTCGGAGATTTGAAGGAATTTGGACTTTCGATCGCCAGGTGAGTTGTAAAGCGGCAGAATTCTTACTTAACAAAATATTGGTTTATCGGCCTGAGTTACAGGAGAAAATAGAGCAAGCTCAAAGAAAGTTTCTGACGGAAACATCATCGGGTTTCCATGAGATCGACCCAGATCCTTTTGCCCAGCGACTGGTGACTTACTTGCAAGCAGGGCAGTACAAATTGCTCAAAGCCTATAAGTCGATCGCAGATCAGGAACGGAAAGAACGACTGGTAAATTCCATTACATCGGCAATTCGGAAATCCCTGAACCCGCATGAAATTCTCAAAGGAGCGGCACAAGAGTTGGGGCAGGCTTTACAAGTATGTCGGTGTTTGATTTACCGTTGCAAAGAAACAGATGTTACCTCGACAAATCTACACGAGTTTTTAAGTACAGGTGTTAGCTCTCTGGCAGGGCAAAGCTGGCCTTTGCAGGATAATCCCCTGTTTCAGGAAGTAGTGCAAGTTCAAGAACCGCTATATGTGGCAGAAACTCGGCAAGATCCCAGGATTGCCAACACACCGAAGCTGAAAGCATTGATCGATCGCTTCAAAATAGTATCCTGGCTGCTCGTACCGGTACTGGATAAAGGCAAATTGTTGGGAATGGTAGAACTGCATCACTGCGGTGCGACGCCCCAGCAATGGCAAGAAGACGATCTGGCATTGGTGGAAGCGATCGCTACCCAAATCGGGGTCGCCCTCATTCAAGCCGAAGCCTACGCCAACTTAGAAGACCTCAACGACCAGTTGGAAGCCCTAGAACGCACCCGCAGCAACTTGATTGCCATTACCGGTCACGAACTGCGTACCCCCCTATCCACCATTCAAGTTTGTCTGGAAAGCTTAGCCAGCGAACCGGATATGTTGCCCGACCTGCGACAGATAATGCTAAATTCGGCCCTGACAGATGCGGAACGGATGCGGAAACTGGTGCAGGATTTCCTTACCCTTTCCCAACTCGAAAGCGGTCGAGTGCAATGGCACCCGGAACCCTTGCAATTGCAAGAGTGTGTCGAATTAGCCATCAGCAGCGCTCGCGCCCGTCTGCTCAAAGAGCAATTGCCTCAGATTAGCACGGAAGTACCCAGCAAACTGCCTCTGGTGCGGGCTGACGGTGAATGGCTTGTAGAAGTACTTTCCAAGCTGCTGGACAACGCTTGTAAGTTTACGGCACCGAAGGGGCAGGTAATTATCCAAGCTCGACCAAACGGCAATAAAATGCTGGAAGTTACAGTGGCAGATACCGGTCGCGGCATCGAACCAAACCGTCTGGAAACCGTTTTTGACAGGTTTTACCAAGAAGAAGGAGCCTTGAGAAGAACAACAGGCGGTACAGGTCTGGGATTGGCAATTTGTCGCCAGATCGTCAACGGTTGGGGCGGTCAGATTTGGGCCGAGTCTGCCGGCAAAGACCAAGGCAGTCAGTTGCACTTCACCATTCCGATCGTTGAAGGTAGCGGCGAGCAAAAGCGGCCAAATAAAAGCGATCGACGGCTAGGGTCTAGGGGCTAGGGGTTAGGGCGTCGGGGTTAGGGAAGAGGGGAGCGGGGGAGCGGGGGAGTGGGGGAGCAGAAGAATTAATATTTTCTCTCTTCCCTTTTCCTTCTCCCTCTTCCCTCTTCCCTCTTCCCGACGCCCTAACCCCTAACCCCTAGCCATTGGCCCATACCCAAAAGCTGAAGAACTGTTACAGTTCTTGACAGATTAGCAAAACAAGCGTTGTCTCGGTGATAGGATTCCCTAAAAAGTTGAGAGAGGAATCTATGGCAGAAACTTTGACTGGACAAGCACCTTTATTCGGCGGCAGCACTGGCGGCTTGCTAAGCAAAGCAGAAATAGAAGAGAAGTACGCAATCACCTGGACTAGCCCTAAAGAACAGGTGTTTGAAATGCCTACCGGTGGCGCTGCTGTCATGCGGCAGGGTGACAATCTTCTCTACCTGGCCCGTAAGGAACAATGTATTGCCTTGGGCGGTCAGCAACTGCGTGCTAAGTTCAAAATCAACAACTACAAGATTTACCGCGTTTTCCCCAACGGTGAAATCCAGTACCTGCACCCTGCTGATGGCGTCTTCCCGGAAAAAGTGAACCCAGGTCGTGAGGCGAAAAATTCCAAAGCTCGCAACATCGGCAGCAATCCCGATCCTGCAAAGGTGAAGTTTAGCGGTCGTACTCCTTCCGATGTCTAATCGGTTCTGAGCTTGTTAACATCAGAAAAGTACCGTAGGGCAGACGGAAACTGCCAGTCTAGAAGCTGGTAAACGCTTGAGGATTAGGTTGTAAAGCCTAGATATCATCCAAAAAGATGAGCCCAAGAATCCTACAGATATTTTCTGTGTGGAATGTCACAATTATTTTGCTGGCAATAATCCAGCATTCCTAGAAACAATTAAGTCCCGGAAAGATTTATCTTTCCGGGACTTAAGTTTTATCGTTAGTATGATGATAAATAATATCCTGTCCGGTTACATCGGTAGTATATGAGCGATGCGAAAAATTATCTGTGGAGATCGGGAGTTAAATTTTTACCGCAGATGAAAACGCAGATAAACGCAGATAAGAAAGCGTTTTTTTTGCAACCGATGCTAGCAGACGGTATATAAATTTTTGAACGAACTATTCCGTTAATGCAAAAATGAAAAAAGAATTAACCAATAGCATAGCGAAAATTAGCCTGGGCTTGAGTTTAACAATTATAAGTGCTGGCTTTTTACCAGTTTTTTCACAGCAACAGATTGAGCGATATCCTACGGGCTCGGAAATACAAAGATTGCGATCGAAATTACGCGAGCAGATTCGTAGGAATAATGTTGGAGACAGTCGCAGTCAAGCAGAAAAACAAAGGAGAGAATCTTTTGTGAGAGCTTGGTCGAGGGTAGACCCAGCGGTTGCACCTTTTTTGGGTAAATGGTCGGGATATGAAGAAGGTCTGAGTGTTTATCCTTCCAATATAAGAGGTCGTGTTTGCCTTATTTACATTGGCATACAAGAAGCTGAGTTCGGTTTGGGAACTGTATCTAATGGGGTAATCCGAACCGATGACAAAGAAGTAATTTTAAAGGAAGGAGATTATCTAGGAGTAGTAACTGTGAGGAACGATCGCGCAGATATTCCCGTCGAAATTCCATATAACTCTCCCACAGTTTTGCAAGCAGCAAGACAGTTTGCACAGTTATCTGCAAACGTGCAGGATGTAGATAAAGTAGTGCGACAGTTTAATGCTGCTGGCTGTATGGTTGGGTTACCCTCCAGAAGATAGAATTAAGGATGTTTATGAAAGGCAAAGCAATACTTGGGTTTGGATTGAGCTTGGCAATTTTAGGAACTGTGCGTTTACCGAGTTTGGCACAGTCTCACTTCCAAGATATAAAGCAATCGAGACAGACAGTGCAAAGTTTAGCCAATGGCAACTATTTTTATGGTAAATCGCGTTTGCCAAATCGACAAGATGTTGATTACCTGGTTTTTCGCAAAATAGCAAATACAGCAATAGGATTTAAGTATAGGTATAGGGAAGAAGGGTATTGCCTTAAAGGGACAATAAGGGGAAATGCGATCGCTAACGTTACTAGGGAGTATGAGATCGGTATGGGTAGTGTTCCAGAACTCAGACGCGGAGACCCGATCGATTTGGCAACCTACAATAGATTAAATTTTAACCAAGTACCAGATGATTCTAATGCCAGAAGAAGGTTACAAGAATGTGTCAGCTTGTTCTCTCATAGAAGATAGGGGAGAAATTTAGACTTAGACTTGACGGGTTCGCACTAGGAGTGAAAAACTGTAGTGTGGTGGCGATTTGGCTGCATATTCAGAATTTGGTAAAACCGGATCGCTCCTATCCAAACCCAATAAAATTATGATATTCCCCGATTTCTCCCAATTTTGCGAACTGGCTAAGCAAGGTAACTTTGTCCCCGTCTACCAAGAATGGGTGGCGGATCTGGATACCCCCGTTTCTGCTTGGTATCGAGTTTGTGCGGGACAGCCTTACAGCTTCCTGCTAGAATCTGTGGAAGGTGGGGAGAAAATCGGACGCTACAGTTTGTTGGGATGCGACCCCCTGTGGATTTTGGAGGCAAGAGGCGATCGCACGATTCAGCACCACCGCGATGGTAGGGTTGTGGAGTTTGAAGGCGACCCTTTTAAAGCTTTGACTGATTGTCTGACGCCTTATCAACCGATAAAATTGCCGCAGCTACCGCCGGGAATAGGCGGTTTGTTCGGGTTTTGGGGTTACGAACTAATTCGCTGGATCGAACCGCGAGTACCGATATATGCAGGTGGGACAGAAGATTTGCCGGATGGCTTGTGGATGCAAGTCGATCACTTGCTGATTTTTGACCAGGTGAAGCGGAAAATTTGGGCGATCGCATATGCAGATTTGCGAGATCCGAAAGTAGATTTGGAAATAGCTTACAAGCAGGCGTGCGATCGCGTTACCCAGCTGGTCAACAAATTACAATCTCCCCTTTCCCAGCAGAGTAACCTTTTGGCGTGGAAGCCTCCGGGAACGGATACAGGAGAAATTCAGTATACCAGCAATATTTCCCGCGAAAAGTTCTGCGAAAATGTGCAAAAAGCAAAGGATTATATCAAAGCGGGGGATATTTTCCAAGTTGTACTTTCTCAACGACTTTCAACGGAATACACTGGCGACCCCTTTGCACTTTATCGATCTCTGCGATTGATTAATCCTTCGCCTTATATGGGTTATTTTAACTTCGGGGATTGGCAGATTATCGGTTCCAGTCCGGAAGTGATGGTGAAAGCTTTTCGCGATTCATCTGGGGGAAGTGTAGCAACATTGCGACCGATCGCAGGTACTCGCCGACGCGGTAAAACACCCCAAGAAGATACTGCATTGGCAGAGGATTTGTTGCAAGACCCCAAGGAAATTGCCGAACACGTTATGCTGGTTGACTTGGGAAGAAATGACTTAGGTCGCGTCTGCAAAAACGGTACGGTGAAAGTCGATGAATTAATGTCGATCGAACGTTATTCCCACGTTATGCACATCGTTAGTAATGTGTTGGGAGAACTTGCTACTGATAAGAATGCGTGGGATTTATTGAAAGCTTGTTTCCCCGCCGGAACTGTTAGCGGTGCGCCAAAAATTAGGGCGATGGAAATTATCCACGAGTTAGAAGGATGTCGGCGTGGCCCTTATTCTGGGTCTTATGGATATTATGATTTTGAAGGACAGTTGAATAGTGCGATCGCAATTCGCACTATGGTTGTCCGCGATCGAGGTAACGGCAAACATACCGTTTCTGTGCAAGCAGGTGCCGGTTTGGTTGCTGATTCTGTTCCGGAAACAGAATATGAAGAAACTCTCAATAAAGCCAGGGGTTTGTTAGAAGCAATTCGCTGTTTGCCTTAACTTTTGTAGGCTAAGTTAGGCAATAGCCGTAATATCCTGTCCTACCGATGCTACCGGACAGGATATAATTCAAACTGCGAAGACGCGAAGGACGCGAAGGAAATTAAATATGCTGAATTTTTACATCGTCGATGTATTTGCTGTAGGAAAATACACCGGAAATCAATTAGCTGTGTTTGCGGGTGATGGCGTTGCGAAATTATCCGATCCCGATATGCAGCGCATTGCTAAGGAGATGAATTATTCGGAAACCACATTTATTACATCTCCTCAAATGCGAGATGGCGGTTATGATGTGCGGATATTTACACCGGAACAAGAGTTACCTTTTGCCGGACATCCGACTTTGGGAACTGCTTATGTTTTGCAACAAGAAATTATCCAACAACCAGTTGAAACGATTATCTTAAATTTGAAGATAGGACAAATTCCGGTAACCGTTCATTATGCGGGTGAAGTAGTTGAATGGTTGTGGATGCGCCAAAAAACGCCTACTTTCGGACAGGGTTTATCGCCAAATAAGATTGCGCCTGTTCTGAATTTAGATGTAGAAGAAATTGATACCAGATTTCCGATTGAAGAAGTTTCAACTGGTGTGCCATTTATTATTGTGCCGTTGAAAAATCTTGCGGCTGTGAAGAGAATCAAGGTTAACCAAGACAAATATTTTGAGTTAATAAGTAATACTCAAGCTAAGGCGATTCTGGTTTTTTGTCCGGAAACCTACAGTTCGGAAAATCATTTGAACGTGCGAATGTTTGCCGATGCAATGGGAGTTCCGGAAGACCCGGCTACTGGAAGTGCAAATGGTTGTTTGGCTGGTTATTTAGTTGAGTATGCTTATTTTGGTGAAAATGCGATCGATCTGCGAGTTGAGCAAGGATATGAAATTGGTAGACCTTCTTTGCTATTATTAAAAGCGCAAAAAGGTGAGGCTGGCATTGAAGTTAATGTAGGTGGAAAGGCGATTATAATAGCAAAAGGAGAATTTGTTTAAGTTGAAATAAGAAATATGGGACAAGACACTAGGCTTGTTTGAAACTTCGATGGTTGCCAAAATATAATGATAATGGCTATTTTTTCCAGAATTTGTCAGCATTTTAAATAAACAACCATGCCCCAATTAATTGAAAAACCCACCCGCATTCAAGCAGCAGGAAATAAGCCCAAACTGATCGACGAGTATATCGGTCGCGCTAACAGCCAAACTGAAGCTGTCAGCATTGCCCATATGCGTTCACCTAGCGGCTGGATAGAACCGGGTCAGCGTCCGGAGTTCGACGAGTTTACGGTTGTACTCACAGGTATGCTGCGAGTGGAATACGAGGGCGGTCAGGTGGATGTTCGAGCGGGACAAGCTGTGATTGTACGTAAGGGAGAATGGGTCCGCTACAGCACCCCCACCGCAGAGGGAGCCGAATATATTGCTATCTGCTTACCAGCTTTTTCTCCCGATACGGTACATCGGGAATCTGTTTAAGATAGTTCAAGTATTTGCTGAATTCCCGTCATCTAAATATGCTGTTTTGACAGTAGCAACAGCATTTCGATCGCTTAGTGTCTGCGGTAGCACGATCGCAAATTCTGTTCCCTGTCCCGGAGCGGAAATACACTTTAACAAACCCCTGTGTTGTTCGGTGATAATCCGATAGGAAATCGATAGTCCCAAGCCAGTCCCTTTACCAACAGGTTTTGTTGTAAAAAAAGGATCGAATATACGCAACTGCAACGATTCTGGTATACCTGGGCCATTATCTGCAATCCTAATTACAATCCTCGAACTATCGATTACTTCGGTACGAATCCAAATCGTAGGTAATTGGCACTCGGCGATCGATCTTTGGGAATTTCCCCCTTGCTCTTCCACCTCTGACAAAGCATCAATAGCATTAGCAATAATGTTCATAAATACCTGATTGAGTTCTCCTGGGTAACACTCGACCGGAGGTATATCGCCATATTCTTTCAACACCTGAATTTCAGGACGACCCTGCTGTGCCCTTAGCCGATTGTTCAAAAGAACCAAAGTGTTATCGATGCCTTCGTGAATGTCTACAGCCTTCCTTTCCGCCCGATCTATACGAGAAAAATTACGTAGAGAGCAGACAATATCGCGAATGCGCTCCGCTCCTACTTTTATAGAACAGATTAGTTTGGGTAAATCTTCTCTTAAAAAATCGAAGTCGATTTCTTCTATTGCCAATTTAATTTCAGGCACAGGTTGGGGATAATGCTGTTCGTAGAGTTGCAGCAAACTTAACATATTTTGAAAATATTTATCTGCATGGTCGATATTTCGGTGGATGAAACTGACTGGGTTGTTAATTTCGTGGGCAACACCAGCAACTAGCTGACCCAAGCTAGACATTTTTTCGCTTTGAACAAGTTGGATGTGAGCCTGTTGCAGTTCTTGTAGTGTTTTCTCTAACTCTTGGGTTTGCTGTCTCAATAGTTGAGAAGTCGATTGCAACTCAGTATTCGTTCTTTGCAGACACTCTTGCGCCTTTGCCCGTTCGATCCGAACTCCCAAAATACGACAAGCAGCTAAGAGTAAATCTTTTTGCAAAGTATCCTGAAGTTGGCGCAAATTACGAGACTCTAAAGTGAGTACACCTATAACCGTACCATCTGTAGCCGGAATCGGAAAAATGCCGAGTTCACCAATTGCCGAATGACGCAATGCCGGTACTGCATTGGGATGATTGGCATAATCCTCGATAAATAATGGTTGACCTGTTTCTACCACTTGCCAAAGCAGTCCTTGACCTCTGGGTACACCTCGTTGCAAAGCTGCTTCCATTTCTGCTACTGCTGTCTTGCCATAAGCTGCTACAAATTCGGCAGATACGTAGTTGGTGAGAGTACAAGCTTGATAAGTTTCATTTAAGTCGCGAATTACTTTGACATCTCCAAAGGCACAGTTTGTAACGCAGACAAGGTAACCGAGAGCAAACTCAGCAATTTCTTGTAAGTCTGTAGAGCTTTGTAAGCGATCGGTCAAACCGAGCAAGAAAGAAAGTCGTTCGACTTCCGCATTCAACTGCTGGTGACTTGTTACATCTACCAACAACCCATTCCAGAAAATATTTCCATTCGCCTGTAACGAAGGTTGTGCATCCCACTGAATCCATTTAACTTGTCCTGATGGCAAAATAAAACGTCCTGCCCACCTCCACGATCGCAACATTCCGCCTGCTTCGGCTATAGAGTTGAAAAAATCCTCTCGGTCATCTGGATGCAGCATGGAAATGAGGGTTTCCGTATCCATTTCCATATCTGGTGACTCTATCTCAAAAAATTCCTGAAAACTGGGACTGAGGAATAGAAAACTAAGGGAACCATCTCTACGAAGTAAAAATTGATAAGTTAGCCCCGGTATATTAGCCAACAAATGCTGAGGCTTTTTTTGGCTCTGCCAGAAGGCAACTGCCCTTGAAGATACCTCTGTGATTTTTTGCTCTTGTACTTGTAATGTCTGACAAGGCTCTGAAGCGGTAATACTGACGTGTTGAAGACTCATAGATTTGCTTGGCTGGCGATAAGACTGTGCTTGTTTGGGCAATTAATTCTGTTTGCTTAGAAATTAAATTTCTCTCGTTCGGGTTTTTTAAAGAAAAATTCATCAAATCTACTTTTTTGCGAAAAATTAAACAAAAGGAACTTTGCTTGCCTCTAACTCAAATAATTCATTTGAGTTATTTCTAGTGATATCTTAATATTTTAAATTTTATTTCATTTTATAGCAATACATTAAAAAGAGCAATTTTCTTCACAATTACTTTATATAATTGGTAGGAATAAATACTTGCATACTATATTTAATTACTATATTTTTATGCTCATAGGGCTCTGTCTGTCGGTTGATTCGCAAGTCGTCAATACTTACATCTCTGGACAGTTTGCTGTTACAGAAATGATTCGACAGAACATTTGCGAACCATCCAAGTCGGATCTTAACAGGTCTAACTCTTTAGCTGGTAGCCAGCTGGCACACAACCACCATAAGTCTTAACTTTAGCTTAAAGTGTATCTAAGGTTACTAAAAAGATTTGCTCTATTAGTTTAATTTTTAGTTTCCTCTGATACAAAAAAGTCTCTACTACTATAGATAGATGTTTATCTAAATGAATAAAGCAAAACTCTATTGCACCACCTTAACAGCAAAATCTACCATGCAGAAGATAGACAAAGGTTTAGGAAACTGCACTCGTTGCGAAACTCTACCTAGCAAAATTCAGGACAAGGGAACGCTGTATATGTGGTTTCCAGTAGTACATACGCTTAATAAGCTGATTCCCGCTTTGGGGAAAACCGATCTGGCTCACCAACTTTTAAAAGATGAGCAATGCTTGAAAATTATTGTGGATCGTAATAATATTGAAATATTGCTCGCCACACTAACATCCAAACTTACCAATAAAGAATTGAAAGAAACGCAGGCTGTATGGATGCCTGGAACTGAGGAACCGCTATTTCGGGATTTTTCTCGCATCACCTCGCTGAATAACTTTGTCAGCCTCAACAAGTGTGAGTGGTTGTTAGATATATTGGCACAAGAGCGTTTGACGTGTCATTTTCAGCCGATCGTATATGCTGATGATACTTCCCGAATTTTTGCACAAGAGGCATTGCTGCGTGGATTTGATAAGGATGATAACCTAATTAGTCCGGGTTCCATATTTACGAGCGCCCAAGACGCTGGTCTCGTTTTTCAACTAGATGCCTTAGCGCGACAAATGGCAATCCGCGAAGCAAGCAAATATGGTATTAAAGAGCAGATTTTTATTAATTTTTCTCCCACGGCTGTGTACGACCCAACTACTTGCCTACGCATGACAGTGCGTGCGATTAGCGAAGCCGGGATTCCTCACGATCGGGTTGTTTTTGAAGTGATGGAATCAGAGCAGCCACCAGATATAAATCATTTGATCAAGATTATGAAATTTTACCAGGAAGCTGGATTTTTGATTGCACTTGATGACTTTGGTACAGGTTATTCTAATTTGAATTTAATTCACGAACTACGTCCTGACTTTATCAAGTTGGATAGGCATCTGATTCACAATGTACATCAAGAACCATACAAAGCACTGATTACTGAAAAACTGTTGGAAATAGCCCAACAATTAAATATTAAGACTATTGCTGAAGGTATTGAGCTGACGGAAGAACTGGAATGGGTGCGAGAAAGGGGAGCAAACTTTGCCCAAGGGTTTTTAATTGCCAAACCGATGACGCCACCAGTCAAAGTTACTTCCTACATAGGAAGTGAGCCTATATATTTATCCGCATAGGTAGTTTTTGGGGAAGCTAGTTTTGAGGGGTTCAAGGAACCCCGTTTTTCATGTCTTGGTGCAAAAATTTTTATTTACGGACACACCGACAGCAAAGGAGATGATGCTTACAATGAAAAACTTTCCCAACTCCGAGCCGCCGCAGTCAAATACTATTTGATTAATGTTTTCAAAGTCCAGCCGAATCGACTGCAAACCAAAGGATTTGGCAAAATTAAGCCAATTGCTCCTAATAATAATCCTGATGGCTCCGATAATCCGACTGGTAGGGAAAAGAACAGGCGCGTTGAAGTACTAATTAAAACTTAAACGAAATAATCTTTCCAATAAAAACCAAAAGGGTCGCTTCGGCGTAAACTATAGCAAAGATTTGCAATTTTTCATTCCCAAGGATAGATATGCAAGATAAACTGCCAGCAAACGATCCACCAGAAACAAAAGTTCCAGACTCAGAGGTTAACGTAACACAACCAGTAGCCCCTGCTGCCAAACCGCCTGTGGAACCTGTGGAACCCTCTACGGAACTGCCAACAGTAGAGGTTAAGGTGCCAGAACAGGAACCGTTGCCGACCGAAGTGCCAAATGAAACCTCTACCCAACAATGGCGGCAGGTTGCGGACAGAATATCGGGTTTTATAGATAGTCCGCCAAGTTACCTAACCGAGTTTTTTGACAAATACAAGCAACCCTTAATCAGCGTTAGTTTAATTCTGTTAGTTTTTATCAGTATCAAACTGCTGTCGGGTTTGTTGGATGCTATCAATGAAATTCCTTTGATAGCGCCAACTTTTGAGCTAATTGGCTTGGGATATGCAGGTTGGTTCGTTTATCGCTATTTACTCGGCGCTAAGAACCGCGAAGAATTATCCGAGCTAGTTAAGGCTGTTAGAGAGTACATTTTCGGCAAAGAAAACGTAAAATAGCTAACAGATGAAATTGGCTATCGTTAGCTAAATTTAGGGTGGGTTGGATAGCATTTAACGCTTCAAAATCCGCCCTATCCAAATAATTATTTAGGTTGCTTTTTTTACCTTAACTCAACTTACGTCTGTTACTACTAAACCTTGCCAGCAAGGGTGGGCATTGCCCACCCTACAATTACTATCAGCAAGCAGCAGCTGTTTTAGCAGCAGCTGTTTCCTTCAACAAAGCGGCCTTATCTGTTTGCTCCCAAGGTAAGTCTAGATCGGTGCGTCCCATGTGACCGTAAGCGGCGACATTCTGATAGAAACGACCGCCGCGTTCGGCGGGAAGGAGACGCAAATTAAAGGTGGCGATAATACCTGCCGGACGGAGTTCAAAATGGTCTTTCACTAAATCCAGCAATATTTCATCATCTACCTTGCCAGTACCGAAAGTTTCTACCATAATGCTGACAGGTCGAGCTACGCCGATCGCATAACTTAGCTGCACTTCGCACTTATCGGCAAGACCTGCCGCAACAATATTTTTAGCGGCATAACGACAAGCATAAGCAGCAGAACGGTCTACTTTCGTGGGGTCTTTACCGGAAAAAGCACCACCACCGTGGCGAGAGTAGCCGCCATAGGTATCTACAATTATTTTCCGTCCCGTGAGCCCAGAATCTCCTTGGGGGCCACCAATAACAAATTTCCCAGTCGGGTTGACAAGGAAGCGAGTTTGTGAATCCGGCTTGACATCAATATCTGCAAAAACTGGTTCTACGACCGCTGTCCACAGGTCTTCTTTAATTTTGGCTTGTACTGCGGCGGCGTCTGTAATATCGCCTATCGTGGCGGCGTGTTGAGTAGAAATCAGGATAGTATCGATGCCAACAGGTTTGCCGTCTTCGTAGGCAACCGTTACTTGAGTTTTGCCATCCGGACGCAGGTAGGGCAAATCGCCTGTCTTTCTTACTGCTGCCAATCTGCGAGAAATGCGGTGTGCCAAACTGATGGGCATGGGCATCAGTTCTGGGGTTTCGTTGCAGGCGAAGCCAAACATCAAACCCTGATCTCCAGCGCCAACGGCGTCAAATGCCTCTTCGCTCGACTCTACGCGAGTCTCAGCGGCAGCATTAACCCCTTGGGCAATATCGGGAGATTGTTCGTCTAAGGCAACCAGAACTGCACAACTGTTGGCAGAAAATCCATTATCAGCATCAATGTAGCCAATTTCAGCAATTTTTTTGCGGGCTAAATCGACGTAGTTAACTTGAGCTTTGGTAGTGATTTCTCCGGTAATCAGTACTAAGCCGGTGTTGACGACGACTTCTGCGGCTACGCGGCTGGACGGGTCTTGTGTGAGCAGTGCATCTAGAATAGTATCGGAAATTTGATCGCAGATTTTATCTGGATGGCCTTCGGTAACGGATTCCGAGCTAAACAGGTAGCGACGAGACAAGGCAAAATCCTCCTGGGACATTGGGCCGAGTAAAATGTTTGGGCTATTTTCAGCCACTGTAACCAGCCATCATAACAACATTTCTTCCCTTGGGTAGAGACTTCCATCACTCAGTTTGACCAATCGAGTAGTAAGTCGATCGGGACTTATGCACTCTGGGGCGACAACATCGGTCAAGTAATCGGAGAAACCGGGTTTCTTCGCGTGAAAGTAACGCAAGAGTCTGCTTTGCGATGAAGAAAGCCGATTTGTTTGCCCCTAAACCGGAATACCTGGCTGATGCTACATAAAACGAGTTAATTTTTTACATTTTTAAACCATTTTTAGGCAGACCCAGTTTATTAGCTTAATTCATATAGATGTTAGCCAATTAGCAAAAAATTAGGGAACTATCAAAGTTTCTGACTTTTTGGTAGTAGTTTCTCTCAAACGTTGCTGCCAAGCTTTTTTGACAATCTCTGCTTGCACTGCAATCAGCTTGGCAGTTAATTTATGGGGAATGTCTCTGACTTCATCATCTCCCAACCACTCACACAGTTGTGTCAATAATAAACAAGCTCGATCTAATCGCGATGGTTCTAGCAAAATTTCTTTAAGCTTGTCTATATAAGCCATTCGCCTTTGAAATGCCTGTAGGCGTTCTGAGTAGGTAACTGGAGCGTGAAAGTTAACTGTTCCTATGGCGTAAACAGAAATACATTTAATGTCGAAGTAACTTCCCACGGCGGCACCAGGGCCAACAAAATCTGCATAATAAGGGTTCTGCAAGATCAACCCACCTTCACTTTCAGGTGTTAGGTACAACAACTGTCCGCTTTTAAACAGGGAAAGCGGCGCACAAGAAAGGGTTGGTTTTATTTGATTGGTGGGGATGCTTTTTAAAGAGCCGTTGAAGGCATTATGCTGCATAACTCGCTGGGAATGGAGAGGGTTATTTACCTACTCAGATGTATTTCTCGCTTCTCAGGAGTTATGCAAAATTTTGCTTTTCCGATCGGGCGGTTAGCACCTAGCAAAAGATGGTACGGTGCTAACCGCCCAAAGCTAACATACCCTACCGCTCATTCAATTTGCTATCACAAATGTGTAATCTGCAATTATTTAATTATCTGGATTTCGTCTAGTTGGCCGATCGCTACATCTGCTGCTTCTAAATGAGCTGCTTCCGGTTTTCCCCAACAAATGCCAATACAACCAGCTGCACCAGCACGACGGGCCATTTCAATATCACCGACAGAATCGCCCACCATCAGGGTAGCACCCGGTTCTACGGCCAATTTGCGACAAGCTTCTATAAATAAAGCTGGATCGGGTTTGCTTGGGCCCTCATCTACTCCCATTTCTAACTGGATGTAATCATTTAGCTGATGTCGCTTGACAAATTCTTTCACTCGTGCTGTTCGAGAAGCTGACAGCATCCCTAATTTTAATCCTGCTGCTGATAGAAATTGCAGCACTTCCAAACAGCCGACAAATAGAGGGGAAGGCGGGGTATTTTGGAAAATGCGATCGGCTTCTTCAAAGCAGCGACGTGCTATTGCCAAAGATTCCAACCACCCGCGTCCGGTTTCGGCGATATAAGCAGCGGCGGCAATTTCATTTTCGCGACGACTGCCAACTGCCATCAAGCCGGTGGGATCGAGGATATTGCCATTAATACCAAATGCCATTAACAATGGATCGCCGATTCCTGGAATTTGGGCATCAATCATGCGAGCTCGTTTTTGTCCGAGGTTTCGCAAATACTCTTCAGAATTTTCTAGCGTACCATCTTTGTCAAAAATTACCGCTTCGATATTTGGGAAAGATACTTCCCGACAGCGAATAGTTACCAAAGTTTTTTACTCCTCCGAAAAACTTACCCAAATCTAAAATTAAAGGTTTCGTAGAAATAAGAACGTTCTAACCGACTTTTATCGGTTGCGATAATTAAGCGCAAATAAAAAAAGAGGGCAGATCCCTCTTTTTGCAATCGAGTCAATCTGCCGCTATTCTTCTGTTGCGGATACGATTTCTTCTTCAGGGATTGTTTCTTCAGCAAGCGGTTCGACTGCTTCGACCGCTGCTTCAGTGACAACTGGTATTTCAAGACGAGCAGGTGCAGCACCTTGCTGTTTGGCTTTCATTTGCTCGCGATACTTAGCAGCCATTTCTTCTGCCATTTCGTAGACGCGATCGCGATTTCTGATCATATCACCAGCTTCTGGTTCCAGCTGCTTGGTGGAAAGTGAAATCCGACCTCTCTCAGCATCTAAGTCAATGATCATCACCTTAATTTCATCATTGACGTTGAAGACGCTGTGAGGCGTATCGATATGTTCGTGGGAAATTTCGGAAATGTGCAGCAAACCGCTGACTCCGCCAATATCGATGAAAGCACCGTAAGGTTTGATTCCCCTTACCGAACCTATCACCACTTCTCCGACTTCCAGTCGGTTCATCTTGCGCTCTACCAATGCGCGTCGGTGACTCAGCACCAAACGATTGCGGTCTTCGTCTACTTCCAAGAACTTGAGGGGCAATTCCTCTCCCACCAATTCTTCTTTCGGTTTGCGGGTGCTGATGTGAGAACCTGGAATAAAGCCACGCAAGCCTTCAATTCTTACCAATGCTCCGCCGCGATTGGTGGCAAAAACGCCCGATCTCACTGTAGCATCTTCTGCTTGCAATTGACGCACTCGCTCCCAAGCCCGCATATACTCAATGCGTCGAATGGAAAGCGTCAGCTGTCCTTCTTCATTTTCATCTGTGAGGATGTAAAATTCACGAGTTTCGTTTGATTGCAATACCTCTTCCGGAGCGTCAACCCGGTTTATTGACATTTCCTGGATGGGTATATATGCCGCTGTTTTAGCACCAATGTCAATCAGAGCGCCTCTCGGCTCTATACTGAATACCGTACCAGCTACAATATCACCGGGATTGAAGTGATAATCATATTTATCGAGTAGAGCGGCGAAGTCGTCGTGAGTGAAGCCTATTTCTGCTGTTGCTGTTTTCTGATTGACCATGCAAATCGTTTCCTGGTAATTATGTTTGTAAAAGTTGCGCCTCCTGTCGATGTATACGCACTTTGGTAATGTGCAGCCTACACCTACAAGCCTCCAAGCCGTATGGGCAGCTGTTGGCCAGCTGCACGATTTAGAGTCCAGATTAAATATTTTAACTTAAGTCCATCAATTCGGATGTAGTTTCTATTCATGCGATCGCCCGCGACCTTCTAGCTGAGTCGCCGATCGAGAACATCTGCTTGTCATTTACCCTATTGAGGTTTTCATAGAAGCAACCTTTGTATCTTAATCAGCTTTCAAACTGCATATTATGGCTATTTTGGCAAGGGGATTATGTGAAACACAAAGTTCTAAATGTTACAATGGCGTCGCCAAAGAAGCGGCGGTTTCCAGTTCTTCAGTCTCGGATAAGTGTTGTCGCTCACCTGTAACTGTGGTATTGCCTACCGATGCAGTTGCTCTGCTCGTACTTAACTGATTTAAAGTATCCACAAAATCTTTAATACTTTGGAATTGGCGGTAGACAGAGGCAAAACGTACATAAGCTACCTCGCTCAGAGATTGCAGCCTTTGCAGAATCATCTCTCCAATTTCGCTGCTGGTGACTTCTCGTACCTCTCGCTGCTGGAGTTCCGATTCCACTTCATCAACGAGAGCTTCCAGTTGTATTTGAGCTAAACCGGTTTTCTGACAGGCGCGAACGATACCGCGCAGCAATTTAGAACGATCGAAAGATTCCTTTCGACCATCTCGCTTAATCACCGTAATCGGAACAAATTCAATTTGCTCGTAAGTTGTAAAGCGACGTTTGCAGCGCAAACATTCTCGTCGTCGCCGGATACTTTGTCCTGCTTCTGCGGAACGAGACTCAAGCACGCGGTTATCTGGGAAGTGACAGAAAGGGCAGCGCATAGTCGATCGATTGATTTATTGTAGGTTAGGTAGGTGCGAATGCGATCGCATAGCGAAAACGCGAAAAAAACGCGAAAGCCAGCTGTTACTTTCGCTCTGGCTAATGCGAGATGACCAGATGAGTAGCAGCGGCTTTTATTGTCGAACAGTTGCTTTTACAGCTGGGGAGATGAGATCGACGAGCTACTTCTTCTCGATCCGAGGAGGTTCGCGGAAGGCGATCGCAAAAAACAGGATGCCCAACGTAATCGCGAAAATCAAAACGTAAGCAATGCTTTCCATATCAAAATTTCCTGACTATTCAGTCACTTATCAGTCTACCAAGGGATTCGGGACTGTGAAAGCCAAAAGTAAAAAGTAAAAGTAAAAAGTAAATATTACTTTTTTGCCTTTTGCCTTTTGACTTTTGACTTTATCTCGCCCTTATTCTTAGCTGGGTTATACAGCTTCTTGCTTGCGGGTAGTCTTATCACCCACTTTCTGGAAGAAGCCCCATTCGACTTGCTCTTCAGAGAGTTCTGGGTCTACACCGGCAAACACATCTCGGAACAGAGTACGAGATCCGTGCCAGATGTGACCGAAGAAGAACAGCAGAGCAAATACGGCATGACCGAAGGTGAACCAACCACGGGTGCTGGTGCGGAATACCCCGTCAGAGTTGAGCGTTTCGCGATCGAACTCAAACGGCTCACCCAGCTGAGCCTTACGAGCAAATTTCTTCACAGTAGGTGCGTCGCTAAACGTTTGACCGTCCAGTTCGCCACCGTAGAGGCTGACCGTAACCCCTACTTGCTCGAAGCTGTATCTAGATTCAGCGCGACGGAATGGGATGTCAGCACGAACTATGCCATCGCTGTCAGTCAAGACAACCGGGAAGGTTTCAAAGAAGTTGGGCATACGGCGTATCGTCAGTTCGCGCCCTTCCGCATCTTTGAAAACTGGGTGACCCAACCAAGCTTGGGCAATGCCATCGCCCTTGTCCATTGGGCCAACGCGGAACAGACCGCCTTTAGCGGGGCTGTTACCTACGTAATCGTAGAAAGCCAGCTTTTCAGGAATAGCCGAGTAAGCGTCCGAGAGGGTCGCTCCTTGTGCCAAACTGGCTTGGACGCGCCGCTGGATCTCTTGCTTGAAGTAGCCTTGATCCCACTGATAGCGGGTCGGGCCAAACAGTTCGATCGGTGTAGCAGCGGTACCGTACCACATCGTACCGGCGACGACAAAAGCAGCAAAGAATACAGCTGCAATACTGCTGGAAAGTACGGTTTCGATGTTCCCCATCCGCAGCCCTCTATACAGGCGCTCCGGCGGACGGACTGTCAGGTGGAACAAACCGGCGATGATGCCCACAACACCCGCAGCAATGTGGTGAGCCACGATGCCACCTGGGTTGAAGGGGTTAAACCCTGCCGGTCCCCATTCCGGTGCTACCGGCTGGACGTGGCCGGTTAAACCGTATGGGTCGGAAACCCACATACCTGGGCCAAAAAGTCCCGACAGGTGAAAAGCACCGAAGCCAAAGCAGAGCAGACCGGATAAGAACAAGTGAATGCCAAACATTTTTGGCAAGTCCAGGGCCGGTTCGCCAGTGCGGGGGTCTCTGAAGAGTTCCAAATCCCAGTAAACCCAGTGCCAAACAGCAGCTAGGAACAGCAGACCGGAAAGGACAATGTGAGCGGCGGCAACACCTTCAAAGCTCCAAATGCCAGGATTGCTTGCCGCTTCGCCAGTCAAGCTCCAACCACCCCAGGATTGCGTGACGCCCAAGCGTGCCATGAATGGCATCACGAACATCCCCTGACGCCACATCGGGTTCAGGACTGGATCGCTAGGATCGAAAATAGCTAGTTCGTACAAGGCCATAGAACCAGCCCACCCTGCCACAAGGGCGGTGTGCATTAGGTGTACAGCTATCAATCGACCCGGATCGTTCAGGACGACTGTGTGTACTCGATACCAGGGTAGTCCCATTGACTACGCTCCTCCTCAGTGAGTGATCTTAGTTGAGCGAACTTTTATAAAGCAGACAATCATTTTTGTGATGGGAATTTTCATAAAGCGTGGATACGCGCCCTAGAGGAAAATTCCTACTCAAATTATTGAAATTTGGATTGACCTACTACCGAAACCAGTTAAAGGGAACGCATTCAGCACACGCCACTCCCAAGAGCAGCCAGTGGCCGCTATCAGTCCGGGTGCGGATCGCCCCTCCACTGTCTTCGTCTCACAACTGGGCAACGCTCCAGCAGGAGATTTGTTTGTGAGTCGTTGTTAAAGAAGTGTAAACCTTGTCGCTGTCCATTGCAAGCGGGTTACAGTGGCTTCTTCAAAGCAGCCATACGTTTATATAACCGGTTGCGTTTTGCCCAGTTGCAGTTTGTGAGGTAACTTTACAAAACTACAGATTGGATGTTAGTCAGGTAGCACATGGTCTGGCCCGCTGCCAGTCGCTCCAGCACTTGCTCGGCACTGATGAGGCGCTTTAGCACTACTTGACCGATCGTTTTAGCCGCTGGGTCAACTTCGGCAGTCTCCAACGGTTTGACTTCCACGGTTAAGATGGCGTCTTCGACCCGATACAGCCATAACTTCTCGTTGTTTTCCACTAAGCAAATATTCATACGCTCAATATTGGGTCGGCGTCGCCAAGCGGTTTCATTCCACACGCCATCGGACGCCCAGACTCTGCCAAATGTCCATCCATCAGAAAGAAAAAAATATTTCACAGGCTTCTTTTTGCGACTGTGTTTGTCAAATTATGAGGTAAAACGACCTTTTTGGGCAACAATTGTGCAGCCTCCTTAGTTTTTGCCGCTTGGCTGTTGGCATCCAAGCACAGAGGTTTGCAGCATTGTGGATTATAACAGGCGATCGCTCTTTGCTGTCCTCTGGTCTAGCGCTACAGTTAGACCTTCGCATCATCAGAGCGGCGAATTGGGATAGAACCGGGTTCGCTCTGAATGGGACAAGTGGAGCGGAGGAATAAAGGAAAGCCAGGTTTTGGATTGGCTGATATCTACGTGGCTAGCAGTAGAATCAAATTATAGTTTCATACATCAACATAATGCGAGAGTTGGGGTTGTACCTAAGAGGTTAGGTATAAATTCTTCTAGTCCTTTAGTAAAGTCGTGTGATATTGGTCTTACTTTCATCCAAATCTTATATGCAAAAATCCCAAGAGCATGGGGAATCATCTCATATTTCACCGCATTTACCCAATGCAACTGCGTTTGAAACGCAAAAGGTTCAGCCTGTATCTAGAAGCAATCAACCATTACTAACTACTTTTGAAAATGTTTGTCTCAAAACCCAACAAGTAATTACAGCAACTACAGCTGGAATTATTTCATCATTGGCAGTCGTTGCTGCGATCCAAGTTTCTGTCCATATTATCGCCGAGCCAGCTAAGATGACACAATCTCGACTGGAAAAGACAGCTTTAGCAGGCTTACTCACAGGGTTTACTGTGGGAGGAATAACTTTGGCGCTAGAGCGAATTACTACAGATCGGATGAAGATTATTATAAATAATCTTCAGAGTCACTTTAATGCAGTAAGTCGTGGTGATTTAACTGTTCGAGCGACTGTTGATTCATCAAAAGAATTTGGGCATCTGGCAATGAGCTTCAACCAGATGGTTCAACTTCTCGATCTAAAAATTAGCGAAGCTAAACAGCAATCAGAAAAGCAGGCCAAGGCCAAGGAAGATTTAGAACATAAACTAACCCAAATACTTGCATTTGAAGAATTTACTTCAAACGCTCAAATTGCCGTTTCTGCCGAAATAACAACCCGTGAGGATAATCAGCAGGTTAGCGAGGCTACTGGAACAATATTAGACTTTCTCGATCACCTTCATAGTTTATCCCAAATGCCTACCAGTTATGAGCTATTTCTGGGTTCCAGTACAACAGAAGAAATTGAAAAACACAGGAATGATCTTGAGTACAGGCAAGCATGGCTAAAAGCATTACTCGATGAAACCAATAACGAACTGAATTTACTTTATATAATGCAAACACCAAAAGAGGAAAGCGAAATTAACAAAAATAACCAAGCTTAAAAATTTAATTCCACGTAGTTTATATTTAGACAGGGGATATGCAACTATCGCTCTTCTATTACTATCATCAGAGGATATACCAAAACATTGGTAGCAAATAATTCTATCTTTTTGCCTGAAGGGGCGACAACTATAGCTAGAAGGTAGACAAAATAAGGATGTAGGCTCGACGACCTCGCTGATAATAAGGTCGTTTATGATTTTACTCTTCGATGCTGTTGCAACATCACCACTAATATCAATAAAATTAAAAACTCTGCTCTTTTTAGTTGAGTTTTTAGGTGTTGGGTTTAAAATAATGGTAATAAATTCATTGTTTTCATTAAGTAGGTCTACTTGAGAATTTCAGACCTATTTTTTTTGACAACAAACTGTAAAACCCGCACGAAGTAAGGGTTTTACAGTTTGTTGTCACCCCCCCAGGATTTGCTAATCGATTATACTCTCATCATAGTTACAGAAGAGCTTTAGAGTGACACAAGAGCGATATAACTATGAGTAGCCAAAATCTTGAGCTAACTTAAAAACATAAGGGATGAATCCTTTACCATCTTGACGCCACGGCAAAGCACCTTCTAGACTGCTGGGTAAAATTTTTCTTTGCTTAAAAATTGGCGACTTCAAAAAATTAGGGTCATTTCCCAATGTAGCTCCGTAAGGCCCTAAGTAAGCATAAGGAGAATCTTGAGGACGTAGCATCGCTTCCAATATTGATTCATTCCAAGAAATACCCAGCCATTTACTTATTTGTTCTAAATGCAAGCGAGGATTACCCAAGACATCTTCTCCACGGAAGCGTCTCTGCTGGGAAGAGGGAACTTTACTTAAAAACTCCAAAATATTAGATTGTGTTTTATACCACGCATACTGGGGATCGAGAGTAGGCGGTTGAGTTGAATAGTCAAAAGAGTCTACAGCTTTGGCCATCATACCACCAGCAATTTTCATCACCGATTCTCCTTGAGTTTTTGGATGACGAATAAGATGCAGGTAACAAGCATCCGGAAAAGTATTTTTGATGCGCTCGAGTGCTTCCGGGTTTATGGGGTAGGCAGGGCTTTTATCGACAATGCGTAGTGGCGTGACTTTTTGACATAGTTCAGCATAAACTTCTCCAGTGCTACGATCCAAACGGTTTAAGTTCCAGCGCCTAGCCATCTCAATAGAGAGCATAGTTTGTTCGCCCGCATAAAGTTGCGCTACAGTTCGTAAGAGACCGTGTAGTTGAAATTGTAACACCCCCTTAAAGCGTTGTAATAACTGTTCCATAGTTTCAGCAACGAATAAATTCAGTTCTGGCACACCATATAATTCGGGATGCTGACCGAGCATAGCACATACTAAAGATGTAAAAGAACGTGGAGATGCAAGGATAAATATGGGTGGGGGTAGTGACATAAAGGTTAACGTGCAAAGGATAATCAATCATCAGGTATTTTGTTTTTTAAACTTATGCTACTTTGTTTGGGAGTCCAAAGTCACTTAACTAAATAAGTTGTTATTATAATAACAAATCTTTCAGCGCTACAAAGCTATTGGAATAGCCGAGCCTAATGAGTATTGACCTATACATACAACAAGCTTTCGATCCCACACCCTTGCCAGGGCTAGGGTTTAAAAATTTCCGTAAAATCTGCGATAACGGGTTTGGAGATGGTTACAACAGCTTTGCTCATTCGATGGCCTGGTTCAACAACCACTTGTATGTGGGGACTACCCGCGCTAATTTTTGCATGGCCAAGGTACAAGAAAGAACCATCCGAAGGGCTGCTGATATAGCTATTTGGCCAATTGAGAGTCCGGACGATATAGAAAGTATTTACAAATTAGATCGACGAGCGCATATCTGGCGCTACAACCCACTTACTCAAAATTGGCAACAAGTCATGCGATCTCCTAGAGTAATGGGCATTAAAGGTGCAGAAGTCGATCGTGATGTTGGCTACCGTGGCATGGCTGTCTTTCAGGGGGAATCTGACCCCCAACCCGTACTTTACGTATCAACTTGGGCAGCTAGTAGGGCTCCTGGTTCTCGGCTTTTGCGTTCGGAAGATGGAAAAAATTTTACTGTAATTTCACAACCAGGAATTATTGGCATCCCGATACCAAGTACTCGCGTGTTAGTCCCTTTCAAAGGAAGATTGTTTATGTCTCCCACAGGCGGGGCGGCTGGGAATGCAAACAAAGCAGTAGCTCCGACAATTTATGAAACCCACGACCCTGTTAAAGGAGAATGGCAAGCAGCGAGTTTGCCTGGTTTTGGTGAACCAGAAAACCAAGGTATATTTATGGTCTGTCCTTTTAAAGATCGCATTTATGCTGGTACATTTAATTGCGAAGGTTTTCAAATTTGGTCTAGTAATTGTGAAGGAAACCCTCCTTACAAATGGACTAAGGTGATAGATAAAGGTGCTTATCGCGGTTCGCTCAACCAGATTGCGATTTGTATGTCCGCATTCAAAGATGCGCTGTATGTAGGGACTGGTATTCAAGGTTGCGGTATTGATACTGAAAATAATATCGGCCCTGCTGCCTCTGAGTTAATCCGAATCTTCCCTGACGGTAAATGGGATCTGATCGTTGGTAAATCTAGGAATACACCTGATGGAGTAAAAAAACCTTTAAGCGGCCTTCCACCAGGATTTGGTAATTTTTTTAACGGGTATTTTTGGCGCAGTGCGGTTCATGATGGATGGTTGTACGTCGGCACATGCAATATGTTTAGTTTGATGTTACCGTGGCTATCCTTACAGCGTTGGTCAATGCAGTCACGTCGTTTGGTTGAGCAAGTTGGTGTTGAAAATATTGTAAACAGCCAGAGTGGATTTGAGCTCTGGCGTAGTTGCGACGGAGAAAACTGGCTTCCTGTAAACAAAAGAGGCTTTGGTAACCCTTACAACATTGGTGTGCGAAGTTTGGTTTCGACTCCCTATGGGCTTTTTCTGGGTACGGCTAATCCTTTTGGCCCAAGAGTGGCAGTCAGGCAAAATGGGCAGTGGATATACGCAGATAATCCTCTTGGAGGTCTTGAGGTTTGGTTGGGCTGCAACTAAAATAGAAAAAAGGCTAGCTTTGCTTGAAGGAAGTTAAAAATGTCAGCCAGTTATACCCAAATTCTATTTGGATATTAACCTGGAACTCAAGTTGGTGGCAGTCGTCTCCTTTTGGTAAGCATCTACAATCTTAGCTTTTAGGGCAAAGAAAGATGTCAGTTCACTTTCTGTTGAAACTCATCATGTCTCTAAACAGTACCCAGTCTCCCCAAAAAATTGCCATTACAACTATTGTGGCTATTATTCTGGTTTTGGGCTTGTTAACCTCTTGTAAAACTATGCAAGCACAGGAGGAAAAAGCTCCTATCAGAGAGCGGATCTTGGAAAGAATACAACAGAGAAGAAACAACAGAGATCTGAATAACCAAGCGGGTATATCAGGAACAATAACGCTTCAGGGGATGCAGCGTACTTACTACCTGTACGCGCCGCCTTCTTACAGATCGAATCGGCCTATGCCCTTGATATTAGCGTTTCACGGTGGCCGAGGACAAGGAGAGAGGTTGGCTCAAACTACTGGTTTCAATGATTTGGCAGACAGAGAAGGTTTTATAGTTGTTTATCCAGACGGAATTGACAAACATTGGAACGATGGAGTAAATACTCCCGGTTTTGATTCAAGTATTGATGATGTGGGATTTGTGAAGGCTTTGATAGACGAAATCGGCAGAAGTAAAAACATAGATCGCCGTAGAATATATGCTACTGGCATATCGAACGGTGGTTTTTTTACCTTGAGACTGGCTTGTGAAATGTCCGAGCGGATTGCAGCTTTTGCACCAGTAGCTGCTACTATGCCAGTTAAGCTGAAATCCAAGTGCAATCTTAAAAAGCCTGTCTCCATATTGATGATCGGGGGTACGAACGATAGATTTGTCCCCTGGGAGGGCGGTCAGGCGATTAAAGGTGGCGACGAAATAATGTCCGTGGTTGATACTTTTGAATTTTGGAAGCAACAGAATGCTTGTGTTTCCAGAGAACAAGTTAATCGCCTTCCGAACAATGCTCCCAGAGATGGTACACAAGTTGAAAGTTCCACTTACTCAGGTTGCCGTGCTAATGCAGAGGTTAGACTCCTGACGATAGAAGGGGGCGGACACACTTGGCCGGGAGGTTACGGTCAACCTCGTGCTGTGGTTGGCCAAACCAGTGGGGATATTAATGCCAGTGAAGAAATCTGGAATTTTTTCAAGCGCCACGCTCTGCCGTAAAATTAATCCAGGCTAAAAGCTCATTCATTTTGAATCATCCACCGCCATGAAAGTGAACACCACTTACGAGCCATATTCCCAACAACCTGAATATCTTGACGCCAATAGAGAGTTGCTGCGTACCCTGTCTCTCGATTCGGTGAGGCAAGTGCTAGATTTAGCCTGTGGTACTGGAGTGATGACCAGCTTACTTTTTGAGTTAAAGCCAGACATAAGCGTTATCGGGATAGACCTCTCGGCTCAGTCGTTAGAAATTGCGAGAGAAGACTTTCAACAAAAAAAACTTTTAGTAGATGACAAAACATCTTTAGATGCAGTTTTGAAGTCTGGTAAAGGCAGCGTGATGCTGATGCAAGGAAGTGCGGATGAGCTTCCTTTTGAGTCGGAAAGCGTGGATTTGGTGGTTATGGGTGGTGCTATCCATTTAATTTCGGATAAGCACAAATTACTCAGTAATATTCAACGAGTATTACGCTTTGGTGGAATGTTTACTTTCAATACTGTGTTCTATGTCGGCACTTATCCAGAAGGAACGGAAAAGGTTTATACAGAGTGGCTAAAAGAATCGTTAGCAGTATTGGAAAAAAAGAATGAAGAGTTACGTGCTGCAGGGAAAGAGACGATAAAGCGCCAACGAGGAAAAGTGGGACGGGCTTTTGATAAAGGATGGATGTCTCCTAGCGAGTGGGGAGAACTTCTGAAGATTCACGGTCTTGTAGTCAACCGAGAATATCAGCGTTCGGTAATGATGACGAAACAAAGTTTTGAAACAGTTGGCGCTTATGGTGGGCTTTCCGAGGTTTTAATGAGCGGATATCCAGTAGAAATTGCTAGCGAATGCTTACAAGAGGGAGCCAACCGTGCGTTCAGTAATTTGGGAATCACAGAAATTCCCCGCTACTGGTTGGAGATCGTTGCGGTTAAGCAACGATCTAATTAAGTTTGGAGATGTAATTATTTCGGCTTTTGGGCACGAACAACTATATAGTCGCCACCAACCATAAGTTGATTCCTAAAAGCTTTTGCGTATTTACTTATCCTTTCTTGAGCGTCATCTGTTGGTGCCTCTACACTATCCAAATGGTCTGCAAACTGAAGAATTACCTTATCTTTGATTGAGTAAATCTTCATAGGATCGAACCCTGCTTCTTGAAGATATTTTTGATAAACGTCAAGGCTATAAATATTGCGATCGTTATACATTTTTGCATCAGCAGACAAATATTCCCTGATGCGTTCTAAATTGTAATTAGACAAATTAATGCCTGGTGATGGAATAATGTCAGTCATAGCTAGAACTCCACCTGGTTTAAGCACCCTGAAAGCTTCGTAAAAAAAGTCTTTTCTGGTGTTGAAATGAAAGGCACATTCGATAGCCATGACCTTGGTGAAAGACTCTGATTCAAAGTCTAGATTAGTGGCATCTCCAAACTTGATTTCAATTTTATCTTCCAAATTTTTCTGTTTAATAAGTTCTGTACCCAGCTTAATTCTAATTTCCGTGACATCTAAGCCGATGATTTTTTCAGGATTGTAATGAGTAGCAACATAAACTGCGGAAGCACCGTAGCCGCATCCACATTCGAGAATGCGGTCGCTGCGCTCAACATCTAATTCTTTAGCTATTAAATCGGTCATTGCATCACAGGCTTCGTCTACGGTCATTCCTTCTCTAATCCAATAACCGTAGTTAGCGTATGGCATTTTGCCAAAAACTCCAGATCTTTGTTCGTGTCTTTTGGCGTAAAATTCATTAAGTTCTTGGAGGGAATAATTTTTATCAGTCATTTGTTTCTCCATGTGTTAAATTAAAAAAATATTTTTTCTCAGCCTTGGATTGGTCATCATACATCCTTTAGCTTACTTCGTTTTTTACGGCCTTTAAAAGGAGCGATCACAGGGTTGAGCAAGTAAGCATCTTTGGGTAATCTTAAGAGATACAATATCAGTTCAGCTACTCGTTCTGCTGGAATGGTAACAGGTGCTTTAATCGACTTTACTCCATTCTGATCCCACAACGGTGTATCCACAGAATCAGGAAGAATAGTTTGTACCCGAACCCCATACGCAGCAACTTCTTCTGCAATTGATTCAGACAAACCGATTATGCCAAATTTTGAAGCACAATAGGGTGCATCAAAAGCGCGACCCTGACGACCGGAAACAGAAGATATGTTGATAATATCGCCTTGTTTTTGTGCAATCATGACAGGCAATACAGCGCGATTGCTCAGAAAAGTACCGGTCAGGTTAGTCTGAATCACTGCTTGCCATTCTTCTAAAGAAGTTTCTACGACAGTTTTTAAAGTACCGCTAATACGCAATATCCCCGCAGAAGCAATTAAGTTGTCAATGCGGCCAAAGCGCAGTAAAGTTTGATTAGCCATCTCGTTCATATCCGTTTCTCTGCACACATTCATTTGCAGACTGAGAATATTTTCGGCATCTCCAATAGCTTCCAGTTCCGCCATTACATTTTTTAGGCTGTCTGGATTAAATTCTACCAATACTACTTTACTTCTTTGGCTAAAGAGCAACTTGGCACAAGCACGACCGATGCCACTGCCCGCCCCTGTAATAATAGTAACCTTATCTTTGAGTGTGCCTTCAATTTCGCTTTCCATAGTTTTTAGCTTTTTTTACTTTATACTTGTAAAAGGAATTAAGTGGGGATGAACGACAATGGCTTCTGTTGGCTGTTTGGCCAGATAAACTACAGTGGCGGCAACATCATCAGCACTCATACTTCCTCCATAGCGTTGCAATAAAGCTGTTTCTGACACCATTGGCGTGTTTACATAACCGGGGAACAAAGCTTGGACGCGAATTCCGTATGAACTTACTTCTGCAGCTAAAGATTCAGTAAAACCGACTACACCAAACTTGGAAGCACAGTAAGCGGGAGCATAAGGTTGACCGCGCAGTCCGCGAGGTGTTGTGGAGGAGCAGATATTGATTATGTGGCCTACTCCTTGGGCGATCATAACAGGAATAACTGCACGATTGCTAAGAAATATCCCTGTAAGATTTATGTTAATTATTTCATTCCATTCCAGCAAACTGAGCGAAGCAGTTGGCTCGGGCATAAACCGCTTCGATCCAGATCTTTTTCCTACTCCAGCACTAGCCACTAATAGGTCTATCCTACCGAAATGTTCGACTGTTTTGTTCGCCATTTCTTGCATATCTGGCTCTTGACTTACATCCAAGGTCAGGCCAATATAAGGTGGGTTAAGTTGGCTCAATGTCTGTTTTTCTAGCAGATTCAAAGTTTGCTGAACCCGTTCCGGGTTAGTGCCAACCACTACAACATGAAATTCTTCTTTGGCCAGATTAATACAGGTAGCCCTTCCAATGCCACTGCTGCCTCCAGTTACGATCGCCACCTTTTTTGCTATCATTCATTTAATCCCTTAACTTTCAGGCCTCACTCTATTGTTCGAGCGGGCACTGGAGAAATTACCAAGGTTGAACGGATGCGCTTGTAAAAATTGCCCTAATGTTTCAACAAATAATTCTGGTTTAACTACAGGGTGAAAGTGTCCTACCTCTGGCATTACAGCCACTTGACAATTTTCGATCGACTCTTTAAATTTCCAGCAAGAAGGCATACAGTGGGAATACTCTCCATAAAACGCCAGAGTCGGCATCGAGATTTTCTTGATGTCTTCTTGCGTCATTTCTTCCCCTTCGTCAAATTCCTGTTTGGCCGTGGTAGTATCCATCAATTTCTGCCAGTTTGCGGCTCCTTTTCGGCCTAAATCGCGATTTTTCAAGGAAAGTTTAGATGGTTTTGTGGCTATGCCCTTTTGGGTGAGTTCGTTAAAGATGCGATCAAATTCTAAAAGCAATTTAAAACTGATAAACTCATCGTCGGAAGGTAAGGCAACACCGTGTTGCAGCAGTTGCTCTTTCCAACTTTGCCAGTACAACCAATCTCCTAGTCGCATCTTGGGTTGTAAGCACCTGAACTGAGTATCTGCTATGGTTAAAGTAGCAACTTGCTGGGGGTGGGACACAGCATAATGAACTGCTATTCTGGCACCAAAACTGTGTCCCACTATATGAGCGCGGGTTATACCCAGATGGTTGAGCAAACCTTGTAGGTCATGCTCCATATGTCCCATACTGTAGCCTGAGACAGGCATACCGCTTTTGCCGTGTCCTCTGAGGTCGTAAGTAATTACTCGATATTTCTGGGCTAACATTGAAGCAATGCCGGGATACCAAAAGGCTAAGTTTGCGGCCAAACCGTGAATAAGTACCAAGTCTTCGCCTTCACCAAAACATTGATAGTGTAAAAGGACATTATCAATCACAATTTCAGGCATAAATGTTGATTTTGGCAATAAATTTGCGGGACGCGATTCTGGTTGCTAAATTCTCTTTATAGTTTCTCCTTGCTTATCTGGAATTACTCCATATAGCCCAACAATTTTAACTGAGCTAACAAAGCCTCTTTTTCTTCATCGGAAATCTGTTGTTCCTGCTGATTAGTACGTTCTTCTAATAATTGGGTTACACCATAGAGTTCCACCGGATTGTTAATTAACTTTTCGTCCCGTAAAATTTCTGTTGGCACTCTGCCTTCCAAATCTGTGGGAACAGGTAGGTCTAGCAAATACAACAACAGCGGTGAAATGTCCAGAATAGATAAAGATTTTAGTTGCTCGCCTGACTTGATAGCCGGACCTCTAGCGGCGAAAATCCCATTAGGACGATGTGTACCCTCTGGTTTTTTTCTTTGTCTGACAATTTCTGAATGTCTGAGAATGGATACAAATCCTCCATCCCGTAGTTTTACTGTAAGATCGGGTGCGGACTCTACAGATTGTTTCCCTTCCATTCTGGCTTGGTTCAAATAAACATTTACAAAAACCTGGCCACCGTCTACTGGATGCCTATAATCCAGCAACTCTTGCCTCAGTTTAGTGCAAAATTCAACATATTCTTCATCTGTAATACCCACGCCAAAGGTGTTAACATCTTTAACAAAAATGCCATTACTGCTAGCTGTTTTAGCATAAGCAATAGTATTGTTCCAGTCCAACATCATCATTGCTTTATTGTCTCTGGAACGGTCAGATGCGATCCTACCAACAGGGTCTATTTCGGCAGCTTCCGACCATTTGAGATAACCGTTCTGGGCCAGCCACTCATTCATGTATACAACTTCGGTACTACTACCAAATCCATGATCCGAAACCATAATCACATTAGTGTCGAGGCCCGCTATTCTCACTAGGCGCTCAATGGAATCATCTAACTGCCGATAATATTGCAGGCAAAGTTCGCGGATCTGACTATCCCAAGCACCTAAATTGTTTTCAGCTAGTTCGGGAAGTAGGTAGCGCCAAAACAAATGTTGTAATTTATCGGGGCCATCAAACACGATCGCAGTTAAATCTGTAGGGTCTGTTTCCATCAAATAACAAAGCAGATCGGTCCAAGATTTATCTCGTTCCAAGTGCATTTTAATCCACTCTTCATATTTCCCTTCCTGAAGACCCCAAATCGCCTTTTTTTCCTCTTGGATATCCATACCTAATTTCTTGTAATCAAAATTAGGCAGATTTTTCATAGTTTCAAATAGGGAAGGAGGATAAGTAGCACTCCGCAGATGCTTCCAGGTTGTGAAACCAGAAACCAGATAACCGTTAACCGCCTGGGGGGGCGACATCCCAAAAAAGTTAAGCGTAGTGACTCGTTTCCCGTGGCGACTAATCATAGACCAGATAGTTTCGCACCGGATATCCTCGAAATTGTTAGGTCTAAACATAACGATTTTACCGTCCCCAGCAACTGACCGCATAAAATCGAAGATTCCGTGAACTTCTGGGCTTCTACCTGTATATATAGATACCCATGCAGGGGGTGTCAGGGGATTGAGCGTTGATATGAGATCCCCGTTTACTCCATCGCTGAGAAATTCTTTCAAAAATGGCATGACCCCTTCTTCAATTAGTGGCTTTAATAGGGTAAATGTGCCCCCATCAAGCCCAATCATCAAAACTTTGTTCATCACAACACTCAACTCCCTGAAAGTGCCATAGTCTGGTAAGGCTGATTAATAAAGCACCCTACGACCTGTTATTTAGGTGTTTATGTAAAAAGTCAATTACCTCCGTCACTAAAAGATCGTCAACATAATCGCCTTCTTGCATAAATAATTTTTCAAAGGGAATGTCTTTGCGGGCAAAATTTTTTTCGAGCGATACCACAAGTTGCACAACGTCAATCGATTCAAAAGCCAAATCTTCCATCAGACGGGTCTGGGAGTTAATCCCTCCAGAAAAATCCATATCCCAATCAGCAGTCATTTCCTCTAACACAGAAATTACTCTTGATTCGATCTCATCTCTGCTAATCAGGGTTGAGTTATTTTCGGTATTTTGCATGATTTTTATGGTTCTTCAGTTCGCGACAAATAAGGGGTGTGTAAAGTTTAGCGCCACCTACTAACTGGGGTGCTGACAGATAGCCAAAACTTCATTCTCAGTGTACCAAAGCTTCACCTGGAAAAATAGACCGGCGTGGGCGATCGTGACTTGCTTGTCTTTATGAGAATAAAAGCTAACTTGGAATTGTCTGGGATTACCTTCAAGTCCCGTCCCTATTGCTTTGGCTATAGCTTCTTTCGCACACCAAAAGCTTACTACAATTGTTTGTTTTTCGGTTTGAGACAGTGGTATTTTCTCTAGCAGTTCAATTTCCGAACTAGAAAAGGCACCACTGAGCAGATCGTCGGCATGAATCCGATTGAGGCGTTGGAGATCGACACCTATGCGTTGGTTGGAATTTGCTAAAGCTGCTATGACATAGCCTTGACTGTGGCTGATGGAAATATCGGGAATTGGGCTGACAGCTTCCAGTTCTGGACAACAAACTAGCGGTTTACCCAAGTCTGTGGCAAAAACTTCAATATCTACAGGTGCAAGTTGCAGACCGAAGTTTTGTTTTGCCCACTGACGGATGGCATCTTTAGCGGCAATTCGACCCAACAACCAATCTTGACGACGCCGCCCTTTTTCGGACAAGCCGTACCAAAAATCACGTTCTTTTTGATTTAGCATCAAATGGACGAGTACGCGCAGCCAAATTCCCCAGGAATCGTTGAAGAAATTTTCAGTAAAGGGGTCAATTCGCCGACAAACTAATTGAGTTTCTGTCTGCATCCAGGGCCTGGATAAATAAGACGTTTGTGGGTGTAATCGGCATTCATAGTAATGGGAAGGGATCTCGAAGTAACGATCTTGCCAACTTTCTACTCTGATAATTACTTTACCGGAACGATCGAGTAAATCCATATTAGCTTCGGTGAACTGGTTGCCGATGAATTCGATCGACCCCCGTCCCAATATCGAAGTGCCGGGGGGTAAAGGTGGCGCGTACAGATGAATGGCACGGACAGAGTAGGGAAAGACATTAAAATCGCAACGTCCAAACAAGTCCGATACCCAGTAGCCGACTAATTGTCCTGTGTTATCAAGCAAACCTGCATCGGTTTGAAAAACTGGGTTTTCGATGTGACTGAAAAAGTCGTTAATTCCAATTACTTCTAAATCTGCTTCTATTCCCTCCTTACCCCATTGTCGAATATGTTTGACCCCTTGAAACAGAGGGCCGTGGAACATTCCGGTACGATACAACTCGGCATCTGACCACCGCGAAGCAGCTGGCTGCTCCAGATGAAACTCCATAGTATGAGGAGCAGACGGGTATCGATCGGCCAATCTGACAGAACCTTCAAACACCAAGTGGCGCGTGCTGGGATCGCTTGTGCCGGACTGGAATAACTGCACCCGGACATCGCCAGTTCGCTCATCCTGAGTAGACTGCCTTTGAGCTTGAATATAAAGAACGATCTCTCCTCGATCGAGCGCTAACCAGCGATAACCTCGGAGATTGTGGAAGCCGATCGCCACTTTATTGCCACCCACCAGGTAAACAGCCGCTTCTGCAAGCATTTCCAAGCTGATTGTAAACGGAATTACAGGCAGGGGCAAAAGTTCTGGATGGATTTGAGAAAGTTGACCGCCGATAGTGTGATCCTGGAGAAAAATATCTTGGTTGATATCGAAGCGACGGACGCTATACAAATGCTCGTAATCGCTTTCTAATATGTCGCCTAAAAAAGGCCAAGCAGATTCACCTGTGCTAGTTGGTAATTCGTAATGGGGAATAACTAACGAGTTAAATTCTTCCCCATTACTAAACATAGCGTTGGCCACCCGTTCTTGACTCACCAGGAATTCTTGCATTAAGTCAAAGTGGGCAAACAGAATTGATAATTGAGTGTCTGCGGTTGCTTCGGAAACTCGGCTACTGACAGTAGGAGCAGTCTTAACCGGAGGAACAGATGAAATTGGAACTTCAACGGTAGAACTGACAGTGACTTGGGAGTCAAAAGCAACGGTAACTGAGCGTTCGATGTTCGGGAGCGATCGATCTCTGTTGACTGTTGACTGTAATTCTCCCGATCCATTAGCACTCTGCTTATCTACCTTGAGCTTATCAATATCGGTTTGCTCAACTATTGGGCGAGAGTCAGTTTGCAAAAGGAGTTTGTTTTTTACTGTTTGGACTAACTCTGGTTCCAGCCGTGCGATCGGCATAGTCAGCTTTAAGGTAGGATTCAATTTTTGATTGAGATGACTCAAATTAAAGGCTTTATCTAAATTAACCGGAACTAGATCCCGTAACTGATAAAGCGGGGTGAAATTAACGGAAATTCGATCTACAAACAGCCGCGCCAATAAATTTTGAATTTGCTCCAGTCCTGATTTTCGCTGGCTATTGGAGGCGAGTGCCAAATAATTTCGCCCCCGGAGAATGTCATCAACAAAAGCTGTCAGATTTCCTCTTGGGCCAACTTCAATATAGGTTGTGACGCCGAGATCGTAAAGCTTGGCGATCGTTTCCCGGAACTTTACGCGGCTAATCCACTGTTTTGCCGCCAGATCGCGAATTGCCTCTGGTTCGCTGGGAAAAGCTTCGCAGATGGCACAACTATACAAAGGTGTCTGCGCGGCTCCCATGTCTAAAGAGGCATAAAACGATACAAGAGCGTTTGCCACTGCCTGATTTAAAGGGGTGTGGTTGGCTCGACCGTAGGGAAGTAGCGAGCATATTCCGCCGACGGCTTTAAAATAACGCATCGCATCGTGAATATGGCTTTCATCGCCAAAAATTACCACCTGGTTAGGGCAGTTGTCCATTGCCAGATGCAGCCGTCCCGGCAATTTTTCCAAGTATTGCTTGAGGGTATTTGAGTCAATATTGCCGATCGTCAGTAAAGCTCCCTTGGGGATACTATCTGATGCTTTCAAATCTTGATAAATTCGGTTGAGACGGCGCATCGCCGCGATCAGTTCCGATTTATCCTTTAAGCGGACAATGCCAGAGGCAGTGAGCGCAGTGGTTTCGCCCGCACTGTGTCCGACCATGACATCGCAGTTAATGTTGAACTGGTTGAGTAATTCTAACAAAGCTCTGGAAGCAGTAAAGACTATTTCCACGCCGACATCTTGAGCGTATAATTGCGTTTCTGTCAGTTTTTGTGCGGCGGCGGAAAGACAGGTGGGAGGCGGGAAAATTATGCGGCTGGGGGGATAGGCTCTTTCTGGATAGAAAGTTTCATCTAACAGATCGAACCATTCCCTAACTTTGGGAAAATACAGGCAAAGATCGGCCAGCATATTCGTATACTGGGCACCTTCACCTGGAAATAGGAAGGCTATTTTTCCCTTGTGAGATGTTTCGCTGTAGTAGATGCCATTACGAGCTTGTATGCGCTGCTTATTGGGGTCAGCCAGTTTTTCTACAGCAAAATTTAGTTTTGTTTCTAAATCTTTTAGATCGCAAGCAATAATAGCTAGACGGTGGGTGCCGATATCGAGACGCGAAAGAGTATAAGCGAGGTTAGCTAGGGATATTTCTGGTTGACTTTTGAGTAGTTGGAGAATTTGGTTAATGCAGTCGAGCAGCTTGGGGCGATCGATTCCTGAAAATACTAATAGCTCTGTCGGCCAATCTTGATGCAGTATTTTTAAATCTTTTGGCTGGGATTCTGTGTCCTCTTCCAAAACCGCGTGAGCATTTATGCCTCCAAAGCCAAAAGCATTAACCGCAGCTCGTCGGGGTGAATTTGGCAGTCCGTGAATCCAAGGACGAACCTCAGTGTTAATGTAAAAAGGCGTTTGTTCGAGGCCCAAATTACTATTGACACCATCGCATAAAGTCGGTGGCAATACTTTATGGTAAAGCGCCAGTGCAGTTTTAATCAGTCCTGCTACGCCAGCAGCAGGCAGACAGTGACCGATCATTGATTTTACCGAACCCAGCGCACAGGTAGGCAGCAATCCTTCTCGCTGACCGAAATATTGGGAAAGTGCCTGCACTTCGGTTCGATCTCCCAAGGCAATTCCAGTACCGTGAGCTTCTAACAGACCGATAGTAGCCGAATCAATACCCGTATTGGCATAGGCGCGTTGCAAAGCCAGAATTTCGCCCTCCAATCGAGGTGCCATCAATCCCAGTGCTTTGCCATCACTCGAAGTACCAACACCTTTGATGACAGCGTAAATGCGATCGCCATCTCGTCTGGCTTCCTTCAATCGCTTCAGCACCAACATTCCCAGACCTTCACCAAGCAAAGTGCCATTAGCGTTGGCGTCAAAAGGCCGGATATTGCTTCTTGACAAAGCTCCCAACTGACAGAAAATCATCGCAATTACTGGCGGTACCGACGCTTGTACCCCACCGGCCAAAACCATATCGCAGCGACCGCTGGCTAATTCACCAATAGCAAGATCTACCGCTACTAGGGAAGAAGCACAGGCGGCATCAACAATATAATTAGGTCCCATCAAATCCAGCCGATTGGCAATGCGACCTGTCATAATATTTGGCACCAGCCCCGGTGCTGTCTCTGCATTAAAAGCTGGTAAGCTGGCTTGTAAATTTTTGCGGATATTCAGCAGCGTTGCTTCATCCAAATTGGGACATATTTCTCCAAGTAATTCCAGCGTCTGATCCACAATCATCCCGTGCTGGATTAAGTTACTATTGCCACGATTGGGATAAGTTCCCCGTCCAATAATAATGCCTGTTTTTTCTCTATTAAATGGTCGTGACTCGTAGCCTGCATCCCAAAGTGCATCCCGTGCTAACTTTAAAGCCAGATATTGGTCAGGTTCTCCACCATCTACCGAATTCGGAACAATCCCAAATTCTACAGGATTGAAAGCTGCTAATTTGCCAATAAATCCCCCAAGCCGCGTATAAATTCGATTATTTTCTTTTGAGTTTGGATCGAAGTATGGATATGCCCACTCATCTGGCGCTGCGTGAACGGCATCTACTTTATTGAATATATTTTGCCAATAACTGGGCATATCTTTTGCGGCAGAAAACAGCGCAGATATGCCTATAATTGCTACATCATCATTCATTTCATTTCCAACTTTTTTTACTGTTGTTCATTTGGCCGAATTTACTAATTTTTCAACCCCATTATTTAGCTATTAGCCAAGCGATTTAGGGCTGAATTACAAGTACTTTCCACATCTACGATATAGAAACAGACTTGACCGTCTTCATCTGTGAAAACAGCATCATATACTAAGCTGTACTCGTCAGCCTGTTTAACGCGGAAAGCAATTTTTAGCGGTTTGTTGAGTAATGATTTGGCACAGCGTACAATTTTCCCAAAACGGGAAGGAAGGGCAGTAGTATTTTGTTGAATGCGACACCAGACAATTGCTAACTGGGGAGCTGTATCGATTAGACCTGGATCGAATAGCCAGTGAGAGTGATTTTGGTGTCGAGATGGAACCCATATGTAACTTAAGCTAGGCATTACCCGCGCATCAATTCCTTGCGGATTCACACAATCAATAGATGTCATTAGCTGGAATTTTGGCCCGTGAAATAGGTATTCGCGGTAAGCAGTACCAGTATCCAAGTCTGTACCCGATCCTAAAAGCGATGGCACACTTGGAGCCTCACCCAAATGGGTGCGGAGGATAAAAAAGGCGCGGTAGAAAGGAATGTTCCTGTCTGGATCGACAATTTCTGCCGTAACCTGTAAAGATTCGGCGTCAGCGTGAGTAGAAGCGCGACCTTTGAATACAACTTTTCTTCCCGCTTCCGATTCCAGCACTAGACCCCGCAATACTCTGAGGTCGCGCACTTCGGAGACAATCCATTCTGGCCAAGCTGCTTGCACAAATTCAGCCATCCATTCCAATGCACCTGCGGCAGGTAAAACCGGCTTTCCATCTAAGCAGTGATCCGCAAGATAAGGATCGCTGGATAGGGAGAAGGTATGTTTCAGGGTAACTGTACCGTTTGGTTGGAGTTCCGGCTGCGAAGGTAGGAGAGGGAAAGAGGGGAGAGTGGGGGAATTAATATTTTGACTTTTGACTTTTGAATTTTGACTTTCTCCATGTTCGGCTTCGTAAGCTTCCCACGGCCCTTCACCTGCGATTACCTCGGTTTCTTGCTTACGTCCGAAACACAACTCCCGTACAAAAAATTCGCGACCGGCTTCCAGAGGAATGGGGATAATACCGCGTTCTTTAAACTGGCGTTTGACGCCTTCCGAAGCCATACCCGTAGTATCCCACGGCCCCCAGTTGATGGCGACAACGCGGGTGTTAGGCCAGCGTTTGTGCAGTTGCCAAGCAAGGCGATTGACGACTTCGTTAGCCGCACCGTAATCTGATTGGCCGCGATTGCCGTAGCGTCCGGCAACGGAGCTGAAGAAGACAAGCAATTTTAATGATTCGGGTCGCAAATGGCGACTGAGGATAAAAGCGCTGTCTACTTTGGTATCGAATACCCGATCGAATGAAGCGATCGTTTTATCGACAATCAGTTTATCTTCGATGATGCCAGCACCGTGGATAACTGCATCTAAACGACCGTAACGGGAATATATGCCATCAATAAGGTTGCCAAATTCGGCGGCATTTCTGACATCGACTGACAGATACTCTACTTTAGCGCCCGATCGCTTAAATTTTTCCAGGTTTTGCCGAATAGCTCTTTGCGTCAGCAATTGCTGTAGCTGAGTTTCAATTTGTACTGGTGTGGGCGATTTACCGCTGCCAAGCGCTGACTTTACTAAGGCTTGCCGCAACTGCGCTGCGTTTTCTATAGTTGCCGTTTCCGGGGTTTCTGCTGTCAGGGGCGATCGACCCACCACGATCAGACTGCAACCGCTCTGAGCTAAGTCTACCGCTATTTCTGCCGTAATCCCACGGGCACCGCCAGTGACCAACACTACCGAATCTGAAGTAATTTCAAATTGCCAATTTGAGATTTCAGATTGCTCTAATTCCTCATTTAGAGATGCGGGGACTGTGTGGAAAACAGTGCGGTTTCCTTGCGGATAACCTACTTCTAAGCGACCTGCTGGCAACAGTAGCTCTTCGATAACGTGAGTCGCGATCGCATCCGGCTCAATACTGGTATCGAAATCGACCGCCTTGGCGCGGATGCCCGACCACTCGGTAATCAGGGTTTTTAACAACCCATTGCTGCTGCCACCTGTGGGTAAACCAGACCCACCCTCACCGTCGCGACCGAAGTAGCCGCCCAATAAGGAAGCTGCCAGTACCCGACCTTTCTGACCTGCTTTTTGCAAATCTTCGCTACATATCTGTAGTAAATTAAACAGACTCTTTGCGTGAATTTGCGTATAGTCGCGCCACTCGGATATTGTTTCCGGTATGGGAATGACGGCGAGGGGTGCCAAATGTACAATTCCCATGACCGAGCCGTGGATTTGACGCTGTTGGGCGACAAACTCAATTAGCTTTTCCGGGTGTGCCAGCAGGTCGATGGAAACGATCGCCGTGTGAGCGCCTTTCTGTCGCAAGGTGTCGCTGATGCGATCGGCTACCGATAGCCGATCGTCTGTAATTAAGTACAGACCGACGGGCAAAAGTAGTTCTGCATCGGCGGCGGGCTCCCGCTGTGCCTGCATTACATAGCGTGGGATAGTTTCGTCCCGTTGTGAGACTTTCCCAGGCTATTCACCTCCTGACGCACGGGTACGACCGCAGATGGCATTTCCACCAGCTGTTTGACGAGATTGTTGAGAGATTTGACGCGGGTGAGGCTTTCCATTTGCGCCTGCATACTAGCGGCTAGGGATTCTGGCAGGGTTTTCTGCAATGCCCCTAAAATTTCCACTCGTTTGATCGAGTCAATTCCCAGTTCTGCTTCCAAGTCTTGGTCTAATCCCAGCATTTCGGTTGGGTAGCCCGTGCGATCGCTCACTAAAGCGAGCAAAATTTGAGTCAGGCTGGTGCGATCGAACGCAGGTGCTGTCGTAGGAGTTGGTGCTGCTGGTGCTGCTGTTGGTGCTGAGTCAGGCAGACTTTGCACCAGTTTCTCGACAATGCTGTTGAGAGATTTGACGCGGGTGAGGCTTTCCATTTGCGCCTGCATACTGGCAGCTAGGGATTCTGGCAGATTTTTCTGCAATGCTCCTAAAATTTCCACTCGTTTGATCGAGTCAATGCCCAGTTCCGCTTCTAAGTCTTGGTCCAATCCCAGCATTTCCACTGGGTAGCCGGTGCGATCGCTCACCAACCGCAATAAAATTTGCATGATTTGGGTGCGATCGAATGCTGCGGGTGTAGGAGAGTGAGGGACGGTCGTGGCAGAGGGTGCGATCGGGGAAATTGACTGAGTTGAAGAACTTGTCTCCAGCACCGATGAAGAGTCTACTGATTCTTTTCCAGTAGTAACTGTTACCTTGCGAGAGTCGAGATCCGATCGCGAGTAGGAAAGTGGCTGCTCGGATTTTTCAGAAACAATTCGTACTGGTGCGATCGTTTGGGGATAAGCTTTAGTGGGGCTGGCATCCTGCCTGCTTTTGATGTTGCCATTGTGTCCGTTCTGATGTGTAACCGTCGGCTGTGCAATCTGCACAGGATGATTCGTTACAGGTAAGGATTGTGGTGCAACCTGTGGTGCAACCGCGATCTGACTGCTACTGAGAAACTGGTGCATCACTTTTTCTTGCAGGCTCAAGAATTGACGCATGGTTTCTTGGTAGGCTTGGTAAGCCATTAGCGCCACTTCTGGTTGGGGAACCCGATTAGCTGCTTGTACCGATGTGACTGGCGGTTGAGAAACACTTGCTGGTATTGGTTGTGACATTGGTCGCGATGTAGTTGATGAACTTGCTACAGTTGGGGTTGGCTTTGTGGGCGCTGGCGCTTTGATTGTTTGCGGTGGCACCGATTTTGCCGGAACCGTGGCGTGGGGAATGGGGGGAGTGGGGGATGGGGGGAGTGGGGGAGCAGAGGAGAATAAATCTTTTTCCTCTTCCTTTTTTTCCTCTTCCTTTTGACTTTTGACTTTTGACTTTTGACTTTCCCCTGCGGCTGTTTCTAAGTTGAGAGGCGGTATTTTACCGGTGTAACCGATCTCCTGACTTTGGGGTCTGGCGCTGCCTCCGTTTACCAGCCAAGCTGTGGCAGGTAAGCTCTCCGGGCGAGTTTTTTCTACAAGTTGGGATAAGTCTAACTGACGGACATCGCGACCTTCAAATAAAGATGTCAGCTCGATCCCGACGCCCTTTGTTACCAAAGTACCGATGGCTGTCAACAAACCTTTTAGTCCTGAGCCTTGTCCGTCTAGGGATACGGCGGTATAATTCTTGCCTTCTAGAATTTGGCTGACTAACTTGGTGAGGATGCTCTTGGGGCCAACTTCTACGAAGATCCGCGCTCCGTTATCGTACATGGCATTAATTTGGGCCACAAATTCCACGGAGCTGAGCAGGTGTTCGGATAATTGCTCGCGGATCGCGTCGATGTCCGATTTGTAGGGAATGCCGGTGGAATTACCGTAAACCGGAATTTTAGGAGGCTGAATTTTGGCTTGGCCGATCGCTTGGGTTAAGCTTGCTTGGGCGGAGGATACTAAGGCGGAGTGGAACGCACCGGCAACGGGAAGCATCCGCGCCATTATTCCGGCTACGTTCAAGCTATCGACGACTTTGCCGATCGCTTCTTTTTCGCCGGAAATGACTGTTTGGCGGGGTGCGTTGTGGTTGGCTATAGATACCCTATCTACCCCCACAAGGCGGGTGAGTAAGTCTTCGCGGGTGGTCTGCACCGCCGCCATCGCTCCGTCAGAAGCAGCGCAAGCAGCTGCCATCACCTTACCTCTGGTTTCGGAAAGGCTGAAAAAGTCTTCTCTGGACAAAACTCCAGCGCAGTGAAGGGCAGCGTATTCTCCGTAGCTGTGTCCGGCTACCATGTCGGGTACAAGTCCCAGCTTTGCCAACACATCCATAAAGCCGGCTTCGATCGCTCCCAAGGCGGGTTGAGCGATTTGGGTATCGGTGAGCGCTTGTTGGTTGCGGACATCTTCGGCGTCGGAATAAGCGCTGGGGGGATAGATGTACTGACGCAAAGGTTTGGGCAAGCGATTTTGCAACTGCGCGTCTGCCAGTTCTACAGATTCGCGCATTTCTTGGAAGTACAGCGCTACTTCGCGACCCATGTCTGGATATTGCGATCCTTGTCCGGGGAACAAGAAGGCTATTTTGTCAAGGGTTTGTTTTGGATCGTTGCTTGTAACTGACCACTGATTTTTGAGAAATATCAGATTCAGTTGCACATAAGGAGGCAATTTTACTGATGTATCGCCACCTATGTGCAAGAGGATCGACTCTAGGGTTTCTTTGAGTTTTTCTAAGCTTTCGGCGACAAAAGCCAAACAAACTGGGTCGGCGGCTCTCTCTTGTGCTAGTTTGGCGTAGGTGTAGGCTAAATCGCGCAGCGTGGGTAAAGCTCCTGCGGCTAAAGCATCTTTGAGGTGGCGCAGCTGTTTTTCTAAGTCTTGGCGATCGCTCGCTTTCCACACGAACAGCTCGACTACCCAATTTGGGGAACCTGGGGCAACACTGACTAAATTACCTTGGTATTCTTCTAATACGGCGTGGAAGTTGGTTCCCCCAAATCCGAAAGCACTGACTGCCGATCGACGTGGGTTGTTTGGGTTGGCTAACCAAGGTTTGGCTTCTTTTAATAGATATACCGGACTTTCTGGATTGCTAATCGGGTCGAGGGGATTTTCGACATTGATGTGCGGTGGCAGAACTTTGTGGTGCAAGGATAAAGCGATTTTCACTAAACCTGCCACGCCGGCGGTACTCTTGGTGTGGCCGATCGTCGTTTTGACAGATCCCACTACACAAGATTTACTGGCAGCTTCACTTTCTTTGAGAGTGGTGACAATTGTTTCTAATTCGGCTCGATCGCCTGCTGCTGTACCGGTACCGTGTGCTTCGTAAAGACCCACTGTATTCGGTGCGAAACCGGCTTTTTCGTAGGCGCGTTTTAAGGCTCGCATTTGTCCTGCGGGTAAAGGAGCTGTCATGCTCAATCCTTTGCCGTCGCTGGAACTGGCTACGGATTTGATGACGGCGTAGATGCGATCGCCATCTCGTTCGGCATCTTCTAATCGTTTCAGAACCAGAATTGCTATCCCTTCACTAATAGCAATGCCATCGGCACTTTTATCAAAAGTCCGCGATTTGCCTCGTGGCGAGAGTGCTTGTGTTTTGCTGAAACACATATAGGCAAAAGGACTTTGAACTGTATCTACTCCGCCAGCAATAACGACATTGCTGCGACGTGTTTCTAGCTCCCTCACCGCTTGATATACTGCTGCTAAGGAGGATGCACAAGCTGCATCAACTGTAAAGTTGGAGCCGCCAAAATCGAAACGGTTGGCTACTCTACCTGAAATTACGTTGAGCAGCAAACCTGGGAAAGATTCTTCCGTCCATTCTGGTAACCGTTCCCAAACTTCTTGGGATGGGTTATCGATAAATCGGGGAATTTCCGAGCGTGTGGCGTATTGCTGGCCAAGGTCTGCAATACCGCCACCCGCACCCAAGATTACAGAAGTGTTTTCGCGATCGAAATTCCCATCTGCCAATCCCGCATCTGCCAAGGCGCGACGGACTGCTTCTAAGGTGAGCAGCTGCAAGGGTTCGATCGATTTTAAGGATTTGGGGGGGATGCCAAATTTCATCGGATCGAACGCTACATCGTCTATAAATCCTCCCCATTTGGAATAGATTTTGTCGCGGGCGTTGCGATCGGCATCGTAGTACAATCGCCAATCCCAACGATGAGCTGGAATTTCGGTGACTGCATCTATTTTGTTGAGAATGTTATCCCAGAATGTTTGTTTATCTTGTGCTTTGGGCAGTAATGTTGATATGCCGATAATGGCAATATCAGATGGATTTGGGATTTTGGATTCTACTTCGCTAACTGATGCGAAAGATTCCAGCAGTTTGCTACTGTTTTCCGAAACATCTTTGTGCAAAGATTCGATCGTACAAATTTTGTTGCGTAAAGTCGCAACTTGGCCGATCATGTACATCCCGTCAGTCAGTTGTTTATCTGACTCTACGGTAGTAATTTCGCTCTTCTCCCGCTTTAAGCCTTTGGAAGCTATTCGCAAACGTCCTAAAGTAAGGTCTTCTAAGGCATCTTTGATTTCTTCAGGAGAACTGCCGGCTGCCATCATACGGCGACGAGTATCGTAAAATTCTTGTGCGAATGGGGTAACGGCACAACGGCTGGCGTGACCTGGGCCGGTTTCCAGGTTGATTGTACGCTGGCAGGCGATCGCTTGTTCTTGAAATCCTTTGACGATTGCGCCACAGGATACTGCTTCTTCGGTAAATAGATAAGCGCTGCCCATCAGCACTCCGATCCGGATACCTCTTTTTACCAGAGGCGCTGCCATTGCACTCACCATTGCCGCCGAAACAGCATCGTGAATGCCGCCTGCAAACAAAACGTGAATTTCAGTTTCTTTACCTGGGGGAACTTCTGCTAGCAAGGTTTCGATCGTGCTTTCCCACAGTAAAAAGCTACACAACGGCCCTACGTGACCGCCGCATTCCCGACCTTCAAACACAAATCGCTTTGCTCCCTGTTCGAGGAACATTTTCAGCAAGGCAGGGACGGGTACGTGAATATAGGTGGCAATGCCTTCTGCTTCTAAGTGAGCTGCTTGGTCTGGACGCCCTCCGGCTATTAAAGCAAAGGGTGGTTTTACTTCTTTAACTACTTGTAGTTGTTCTTGTCGCAAGGCGTGGGGAACAAAACCCAGGATGCCAACTCCCCAGGAGCGATCGCCCAGTATTTGTTTGGTTTTATACAATAAGTCTTTAACTTGCGGGCCTCGCAACAATGCTAAGGCTAATAAGGGTAAACCACCAGCGGCAGATACGGCATCAGCGAATTCAGCGGTATCGCTGACGCGGGTCATCGGCCCTTGGACGATCGGATATTGAGTTTTGTGAGATACAGCTAAAGGTGAGTGCTGCTGAAGCGGTGGCTGCGCTTGTACTGTTCTGACACGCTCTAAGGAGGTATTTAGTAGCGCTTGTATAAATCTACCTGTAGTTTTGTAGCGATTCGCGTAGGTAGCGGCCAAACCTACAGATTGTCCCATCGGCCAAGCTATTTTACCGGGCTCTCCCCAACCTATCAGCTGGTTAGCTTGGTGTTGCCAGCGTTGAGTTATTTTCGATGCCGGATCTGCTTCTAGCTCTAATTTTTCCGCCTGTTGTTGTAAAGTTTTGATTACCTGGAATCCGGGTCTGGACAAAATGCGGCAATTGCGTTGCAGTCTTTCGCCGATGACAATGGCTTCTTGACCGTTGAGGTTGTTGAGGTAGCGCTGCCATTCTGTCGGTAAGGGAGATTCCGGCATCAGCCATAACTGGTCATCCAAGATTACACCGGCAGCACCGACGGCGCGACAAGCTGCTGCTGTATGAATGCCGATCCCACCCTGTACGTAGACTGGCAACGACTGTCTGGCTATGAGTTTTTGCGTCAGTACAAATGCTGAGTCTTCCCCTACCCAACCGCCAGCTTCGTGTCCTTTGGCAACTATGCCGTCTATGTTCGGGTTTGAAATGTTTAGGTCGGTAATTTGGTCTGTATCTGTGACTTCCAGCAGCAGTTTGCGGCTGGATGAGGCTGGTAGGGATGCGATCGTCTTTTTGAGGTTTTGGGCGTTCCAGCCGCACAGAATCAAGCAATGCGGGCGATCCAAGAGTTTTTCTACAAGAGATGCCAATGCTGGGATTGCTTCTGAGCGTAAACGCAATCCCACAGCATTCTGGGCTCCTACCAGGTCTAAAAGCTTGTTTAAATGCTCAGTTGCTTTCTTTATGTCCGCATATCTACAAAATTCTGTATCTAGCACCCCTATTCCCCCGGATCTACTTGTCGCAACTGCTATGCCGGGACGATCTAGTTCTATGGGACTTATGGACAAACAAGCAAACATACTATCCATGAGTTTTTGCCTATGAAGGGTGGGTCGGACTAGGGCTGGAACAACACTTTTAGCTACAACTGTTGAAAGTCAACTTCCTGATTCCGGGTTTGAGAAGATAGTTGGGATTACGTATCTATGTTTTAAAGCATATACATTTCATTTGTATTCGCTGTACCTATACTTCGTCAAATAGTTTTACATAATCTTCATCGTTACCGGGGTATGTTTAAAGTTCTTTTGAATTTGGACTTAAGGTGGACTTTTTGATCTAGTCTTAGTGGATAGATTTTGGTAGTAATCATTACCTCTATCTTTATGAATATTTTTCTCAAGGTTATGACATCCGAGCTACTTAGTTATAGATTGCACATCGATAGTGAATATACTGGGGCCGCGAGAAGTCAGCGACGCAAAAGTGACTTACCCAAAAGATTACTCCCTTAGCGCTCAAAAAATATGTATTGCATTTTTAGGCAAAGAACGGGAAAAAAGAATAACAGGTACTTGCGATCGATAATCATCCGGAGGGAAGAGAGTAATATCGTTTCCGGTTACGTCTGAATTATTAACGCCACAGAGGAGCAGAAGGGGATTAAATGAAGGCATAACAGCCTAGAGCGCCAGCCCAGTAAAAGAGGTTGACAAAAGAAATGAGGTTATGTATGTCTATATAAACCTCGGCAGGGCGAAGCTAACGGAGCAGAAAAATTGTTGCCGCGATCGATTGTCGCCCAAATGCTGAGCCCCTACACAATACATATTTCGTTCTTTTTATCAATTTATTCTACTGGGCTGGCGCTCTAGCTCTACTAAAACGCGATCGCCAACCTGTACTGACTATTAAATTTTCTACTGTCAAATCAACGAGATATTCTAGGGATTTATACCTTCTAAAAAAGGCACCTCAAAACACTTTTCGTGCATAACTGGGCCATGACCGAAATAACCATCTTCGCCAAATAGTTCTCCGTGATCGGCGGTGATGATGATATGGGTATTGGCTGGACATTTGTCAAACAAATCCGCCAAAAGCCCGTCTACGTATTCAACGCACTTAATTTGCTGCTTGTGCAAACGCTGCATTTCTTCCGCATCAAAGAAAGTTTTTTCTGATTGTTCGTCATTCCCAGCCAGAATAAACTCATCCATTTTTTTAAAGACACCGTGAACGCCCGATATATGAGGCAAGTCTTCACCTTCGAGCATATATGGATAGTGAGTTTCACCCAAATTGAGGAAGTAAAATCGCGGTTCTTGAGTGGGAAATTCTATTTCTCGCACCATTGAGGCGAAATCGTTATGATTTCCCATCAATTTATAATCATCAAAAAATTTATTGATACTGGTAAATTGGTTGAGAACGGGTAGGGAAACCCGTGCGATCGTCCGATAGCCTTGGTCTTTCAAAACTTTGGGTAAAGAAAGTTGAGGCACAAAAGTTTTGAAAGACAAGTTGGGAATCCCTAAGCGATCGACCCATTTAGCGAACTCATGCTTGTATACCTCAGAGGCAAACACGCCACGCGGACTGGTATGGGGAACCATTCCCATCAGCATTGCATAGTGAGAAGGCGATGTCCAAGAAGCATAGCTGTAGCGACGCTCCGCCAGACCCAACTTATCCATATTTGGTGTGGATGCTGCCTGATAGCTGTCATACCGACAGCTATCCATAATGATGTATACAAGATGATTCGGCATAAATCCTACGGGTCTATTTTAAAGTACTTTTTCCCTGACGGCGTTGTTGGAAGTTTTGACGCGCACGAGTTTGAGCTTGTGTAAGCTGCTGAAGTGCCAGGGATCTGTAGGAAGAGATCAAGTTGGGGGAACTCGTATCATCTTGTTCTAGTATGGCATCGAGTTCTGCCAATTCATCTGGGATATCTCCAGCTTCCGAAGCTGCCAAACTAGCAGCGCGGTATTCTTCTGCTGCTTCCTTAGTTAGACCCTGACGCTGATAAATGTCGCCCCAGAGTTGATGTGTCTTCGCGGCGAGCTGCTTGACGCGAGGAACTTGATTCAACATTTCGATCGCTTCTTCTAGTTCGTTATTTTGAACCAACGCTTCTATTAATCCCAATCTAGCCGCTGGAGGCATTTCGGGGTTCAATGATACCGCTTTTTCAAAAGCTTCTTTCGCACCCTTGTAATTTTTTTGTTCTGTATAAATGCGCCCTAGTGCTTGATACGCACGCCATGCCTTAGAATCTACATTTATCGCTGTCTTGATTTCGGAAACTGCATCTGGAAGCTTACCTTGTGTTTGATAGATTTGCGCCAGTTGCAAGCGCACTGGGACAAGTCGAGGGTCTAAGCGCAGTGCCTGACGGAACTGCTCTTCCGCTTGGGCGTATTTTTCTTGCTTAACCAGAATCCGACCTATACTTTGATAAGCTTGTGTAGAATTTGGGTCAATGCTGAGAGCGGTTTTAAATTCTTCCAGCGCTTGTGCCAGATTATCCTGTCTTAAATACACCCTTCCTGCTGCTAGCGGTGCTTGCACCATCAGCGGATCTAATTTTTTTACCGCCTTAAAATGTTCTAAAGCTTCCTCGTAACGTTCTTGCCTCAGCAACATATTTCCTGCGCCCAGATGAGCGGGTTTAGAAGCTGGATTATCTTTTAAAATCGCTTCAAACTCCGATAAAGCTTCGTCAAAACGCTTTTCTTTTGCCAGTGCAAATCCTACCTTAACTTGCTCGCGTTCGTTTTTACCTAAACGCTTTACTTGAGGTGTAAAGTTAGCCATGAATTTTTACCGTGAAAAATTTATTGCTATTCCAACTTTAGCACACCTATCTGGAAAAGCAATAAATTTAATCTTGATTTAAAATAAATTTAGATACATCTGGTATTTTAGGAACAGTTTTCGCAATAATGTAAACATAACCTAAATATTGCGATCGGAGAATGGTATTGTTATGTATAAATATTTACAAAATCGCTTCCGTAAAAACCTAATTATTACACCCATAACAAAAAAAGATGCACAAACCAAATTTTATTTAGTCAAAGATCCAACTTCAGGCGAGACTTTTGAGTTTGGTGAAGAAGAATATTTTCTCTGCCAAGCAATGAATGGAACTTCTACGCCTTCGCAGATATTATCTGCTTTTAAAAGCCGTTTTGAACTTTCCATGAATGAAGAAGAATTCAATCAATTCTCAGAGCAAATAGCTAGATTTGGCCTTTTGGAATCATTAAATGAGCAGGCTATTTTAAATCCAGAAATATCTAAAAAAAACCGATATGGCAGGCATAAAATTAAAAAAAAAATATTAGTACCGAACGTAAAATAGCAAGAAAAGATTTTCCAAAATATCACAGGAGCAAGAACAAAACAAAGCAAGAAAAAAAATACATTTGGTGTATTGACGAACCCGGTTATATATTTACTCCTATGGCAGGCTTTTTTAGCCACTTTTTAATATTTTTTAAAGTAATAAATTGGGGATTAATTCCTGGAATTCCTCTCGCTTTCTTGACTTTCTTCAATAACCAATCTATATTTTGGAGAGACATAATTATTTCAGTCGAACCCATACCTTATTTGATAACATATGCTTTCAACCTAACTCTGGCGGGGTTATCAGCGAAACTAGCTCAGGGTGTAGTTTTAGCTTATTATGGTGCCAGGGTAGAAAAGTTTGGATTGATTCTATCTGGTGGATTTTTACCCCGGTTTTACTGCGATAGAGAAGGTTCATGGCAGCTCAAACGCAGGCAACAGTTGTGGGTTTTTGCCACCCCTTTAGTAGCCAGACTTATCTTGTTTGTCATGGGGGTTTTGATTTGGTACTGGACTCACAACACAGGAACTGATTTGGGAACTTGGGCTCTTTTACTGGCACACGCGAGTTTTATGGATTTCCTGCTCGACAGTTGCCCGCTTTGGCCTGTTGATGGCTTTTTATTCATGTTAGCTTACTTTCGCCTTCCCCCCAACTTTTTAGTAAGAGTTTATCTGGTGTGGGATATGGTGCTACATAATCGCCCGTTACCAAAATCTTTCTCCCTCAAAGAAAAGTGGTTGCTATTATTGTATGGCCCAGCAGCATTCTTGTTTACATCGCTCGTGCTAATTTTCGTTGCCTTTTACGTAGGCCAAGGGCTATCCGCTAATTTCAGTGGTATTTTTGGCAGAGGTACAGCGTCAATAATAATCACTGCTGTAGTTTTATTGGCTATACGGCAGCCGATCGCAGTATTATTAAAAGCAAAAAACATAGGCACTAAAACCGTATCTTCTTCTTCACTACCTCCTGTCCAAGAGTATCCGGGAACAACAGATTCAACTCCTCACAATAAAAAAAATTCTTCTTGGTTGAAGAAACTTATTATCATACTCTTGCTGGCTGGGATCTGTTGGTTACTTATTATGCCTTATCCCTATCGTCCTGGTGGACAAATTCAGTTATTGCCTCCCACCCAGCAGCAAATTCAAGCACCGGTCGATGGAAAAATTATTAAAGTTTATTTTAATGGAGGCGATGGAAAATGGATAAAAAGCGGAACGGCGATTGCTCTGATGGAAGCTACTGATATCGAAAATGATACGTTAAAAACAGAACAACAAATAAAAAGTCAACAAGCGATTTTGGAAAAAGAACAAGCAAATTTAAATAAGCTTTTGAACACCCCTAGAAAAGAAGAAGTAGAATTAGCCGAAAAAGAAATTGACGTTGCCAAACAACAAGTGGAAGTATCTAAGCAAGAAATCGAAGTGGCTCGCCAAGAAGTGGAAGTCGCTAAAAAGCAGCTCGATTCTGCGAAATCGAGGTTTGAGTTCAGTTCCCGCGAGGCTGACCGCTACAAATTTTTAGCCAAACAAGGCGCTGTTTCTACGCAAGCATTTGAAGATAAGCAAAAGCTGGCTGATGCGGATAGCGTGAAAGTGGAAGAAAGCTTGAAAAATTTGTTGGTTAAGGAAAATGAGGTACAGTCAAAACGAAGCACGCTAACTACCAGAGAAACAAGTGTACAAGAGAAAGAAACTAACTTAAAATTAGTGTTGAGTGGCGCTCATCCAGATGATATTGCCGCAGCTCGCAAACAGGTTGAAGCTGCTCGTGCTGAGCTTAAACGATTGGAACAACAGTTAAAATACAATAAAGATCAACTTCAGCGCACGCAATTGTTAATGCCTATAGATGGTTATTTAGTCACTCCCTATCTCGACCAAAAGGTGGGCAGTTATTTAGATCGAGGCGATACATTTGCAGTCAGTGAGGACGATCGCCACATTCGCGGTGAGGTGAAAGTTCCGGAGTATAATGCAGGTGAATTCGTTGTGGGTGCAGAGGTGGAAGTCAAACTTGCTGCATATCCGGATGTATCTTTTATGGGAAAAGTAGTTTCGATCGAGCCTACTGCTGCTAGCGAGTCGAGTTCTGCGACTACTACTGGCGAACATACTTCTAGTTCGACAGAACGAATTATTAGAGTGATTGTAGACCTTCCCAATGTAGACAAAACCCTGAAAGCCGGACTGACTGGTTATGCAAAAATTCAAGGTAGCGATAAACCAGTAATTGTAGCATTTACTCGTCCCATTGTCCGCTACATACAACTGGAAGTTTGGTCTTGGTTACCTTGATTATATTTAGACCTCGCTAGATTAATCAATTTTAACCGATATTGGCATAAGTTAAAAAAGCAAAAGATAAGTCAGCAGCACGTAAATTGGCATTACTTAGATTGGCATCTCTCAGCTTGGTACGTGAGAGGTCTGCATCAGATAAGTTAACATGATGAAGGTTTGCACTTTCCAAGTTAGCTTTGCTCAAGTTTATACGTAAAAGATTGGCATAATATAAATTAGTTTTACTCAAGTTAGCACCTGAAAGGTTAGCATCCACTAAGTTAGCCTCTCTCAGATTAATACCTTCTAGATTGGCATTCTGTAAGTCAGCCTCTCTCAAGTCAGCTTTAGAAAAATCTCTTTCTCCTGTGGCATAACGAGTGATTAGTTCAGCAGCATCCATATATACTTTTTTGGTAAAATCACAGCTAACGAAATTATCCCAAAAATTTGTCAGGTGCTGTCGTAAAGCTAATTATGCAGCGTGTAAAGTTTTGTTACATAAATAAACTGTTTGAAATGGCGATCGCATATAAAAAGATGCACGGCGAGGCAAAACCTGAGCATCCATTGCAACCGCTAAAATAAGGCTTGAGTCCTTGTTGCCGTGACGCTTACCATGACCGCACACACTCCCGTACAATTCCTAGACGCCTTTGATGTTATCGTTGTCGGTGCAGGTCACTCCGGCTGCGAAGCCGCACTTGCTACCGCACGACTCGGTTGTCGCACTCTGCTGCTAACGCTGAATCTGGATAAAATTGCTTGGCAACCGTGCAATCCCGCAGTAGGTGGCCCTGCGAAGTCGCAATTGACACATGAGGTAGATGCACTCGGCGGCGAAATCGGTAAAATGGCCGATCGCACTTATCTGCAAAAGCGCGTGTTAAACTCCTCCAGAGGGCCGGCAGTTTGGGCTTTACGCGCACAAACTGACAAGCGGGAATATGCGGCGATGATGAAACGGATTGTCGAAAATCAGGAAAATCTGACAGTCCGCGAAGGTATGGTGACGGATTTGGTACTCGGTAAAAATGACGAGATTATCGGTGTCGAAACATACTTCGGCGTGGCGTTTCAGTGCAAATCCGTAATTCTAACTACCGGTACATTCCTGGGTGGTAAGATTTGGGTGGGTAACAAATCGATGGCGGCGGGACGTGCGGGGGAATTTGCTGCTGTTGGTTTGACGGAAACATTAAATAGATTGGGTTTTGAAACGGGACGTTTAAAGACGGGAACTCCGGCGCGAGTTGATAAGCGATCGGTCGATTACAGTAAAATGGAATCGCAACCGGGTGATGCAGAGGTGCGCTGGTTCAGCTTTGACCCGGAAGTTTGGGTGGAACGGGAACAAATGCCGTGTCACATGACCCGCACCACCGCAGAAACTCATCGCTTAATTAGAGAAAATCTGCACCTGTCTCCCGTTTACGGTGGTTGGGTGGATGCGAAAGGGCCGCGTTATTGTCCTAGCATTGAAGATAAAATTGTCCGATTCGCCGATAAGGAAAGTCACCAAATCTTTATCGAACCGGAAGGTCGCGATATCCCAGAATTGTATATCCAAGGTTTCTCCACTGGTTTGCCGGAGAATTTGCAATTGCAGATGTTGCGGAGTCTCCCAGGTTTGGAAAATTGCACGATGCTGCGTCCGGCTTACGCGGTTGAGTATGATTATTTACCTGCAACTCAGTGTTTTCCCACACTGATGACTAAGAAAATAGAGGGTTTGTTCTGCGCTGGACAAATTAACGGTACTACTGGATACGAAGAAGCAGCAGCACAGGGACTCGTTGCTGGGATTAATGCGGCTAAATTTGTGCGCAATTGCGCACAAATTATTTTCCGTCGCGAGGAGAGTTATATCGGTACGCTGATGGATGACTTGTGTACGAAGGATTTGCGGGAACCTTACCGGATGCTGACATCGCGATCGGAATATCGTTTACTATTGCGATCGGACAACGCCGACCAACGCCTCACACCTCTGGGTCGGGAAATCGGCTTGATTGACGATCGCCGTTGGGAGTTGTTTACTCGCAAGCAAGCCAATATTGCCGCCGAGAAAGAACGGCTTTACGGGACGCGGATTAAAGAGCATGATGAAATTGGGAAGGCGATCGCATCCGATACCCAACAAGCGATCAAAGGTTCGATTACCCTCGCCGACTTATTGCGACGTCCGGGATTGCATTATATAGATCTGGACAGATACGGATTGGGTAATCCCGACATCAACGCCACAGAGAAAGAAGGCGCAGAAATCGATATCAAGTATTCCGGATATCTGCAACGGCAACAACATCAGATAGACCAAATTGCGCGTCACGAACACCGCAAACTGCCACCAGATTTGGATTACGCTTCCATCGAGACACTTTCCAAAGAATCTCGCGAAAAGCTAACCAAGGTGAAACCGCTGACTATCGGTCAAGCAGCGCGAATTGGTGGAGTTAATCCGGCTGATGTGAACGCCTTGCTGATTTATTTGGAAATGCGATCGCGCCAACTGAGTGTGGCTGGTGTTCAATAAATTGCTAATTTATATAGATGTGTGACTGAGTGGGGTGGGCAATGCCCACCCTACTTATCGCCAAGCTATATATTTTGATAAAAATTTTCGACCAGTCCCAACACTCAAAAGCGACCGTCAGAAGTTATCGAAAAATTGGGTGGAAAACCCCGTCGTTCTACGACGGCTTTTGGTAAAATTGAACGCAAGTGGAACACAAGATGTAGTTGTGGCATACGAACTTACTCGCTGGATAAAGACTAATGCCACCAATCCGAATGGGTTGCCCCAATGCCTCACTGCCCTCTAAAAAAAATA
>NZ_JACJPW010000052.1 GCF_014696265.1 Aerosakkonema funiforme FACHB-1375
GAGCAAAGCTTTTAGAGAACACCTGAGAAAAATTGGCAGCGGCCCGCATACCGGCGAGAATTTAAGTAGAGCGGAGGCGGCAGAAGCAACGCGAATGATGCTGCTGGGAGAAGCAACTCCCGCACAAATCGGCGCTTTTATGATTGCCCACCGCATCAAGCGTCCTACTGGTGAAGAATTAGCTGGAATGCTGGATGCGTATGCCGAATTGGGGCCGAAACTGCAACCCATCGGTATGGCAGACAAGATGCCTGCGCCACAGGTGGTAGTTTTGGGAATACCTTACGATGGGCGCGATCGCACGGCACCGATTAATCCGTTAACGGCTTTAATCTTGACCGCAGCTGGAGTGCCGGTAATTATGCACGGGGGCGATCGAATGCCGACGAAAGAAGGTGTTCCCCTGATTGAGATCTGGCAGGGATTGGGTGTTGATTGGTCTAAACTGGATATCTGCCAAACTCAGCAGGTATTTGAAAAAACAGGTTTGGGTTTTGTCTACATTTGCAGACATTTTCCCCAGGCAGCGGGATTAGTACCATATCGGGAGCAAATTGGCAAGCGTCCTCCGTTTGCCACAATGGAATTAATGTGGTGTCCCTATGCGGGAGATGCACATATTGTGTCTGGTTTTGTTCATCCTCCCACTGAAAATATGTTCCGCGAAGCCTTTGCTTTGCGAGGAACGCAGCATTTTACTACGGTAAAGGGATTGGAGGGAAGTTGCGATTTGCCACGCGATCGCACCGCAATTATTGGCCTTGCGAAACCGAATAGGGAGTTTGAACGCCTGCATTTATCGCACAATGACTACAACTTTAGTAACAAAAATCCTTCGTTTAATTCCACTGCGGAATTAGTAGAGGAAATGCAATCTGTATTGCAAGGAAAACCATCAGAAATGATGCAATCTGCAATATGGAATGGTGGATTTTACTTGTGGAATTGTGGCGTTTGTCCAGATATGCACTCAGGTATAACCGAAACTAAAAACTTGCTTACTAACGGACAAGCGGCGAAAAAACTCCAAGAAATCCGCGATGCTGTGGCGTCTTTTCAGTTAGTACACCAAGTCTGATATTTCTGGGAGATTAATGATTAATTGAATCTGGATAACACTATATCTATTACTGCACTTATCCTGGCTGGGGGTAAAAGTTCTCGGATGGGACAGGATAAAGCACTGATGCTTTGGAATGGCACACTCATACTTGAGCGAGTTTGTCAAGTAGCAGCTGAGTGTTGTCAGCAAGTTAACATCCTGACTCCTTGGCCCGATCGCTATCAAGCTATTGTGAATAAAAAGTATAAATTTTTACAAGAATCTCGCCCAGGTGAGGGCCCCCTGGTGGGATTGGCTGAGGGACTGGCAGAAATTACGGCTGACTGGATATTACTACTAGCTTGCGATTTGCCTTTGCTAGAGCCAGAAATTCTCCAAAATTGGGTAAGCCAATTATCTCATATACCCCTTCATATTTTAGCTGTCGTACCGCGACGGGCTAATCTTTGGGAACCTTTATGCGCCTTCTACCGCCGCGAAGCTTTACCAGATTTGCATAAATTTATACAAAAAGGCGAACGTTCTTTTCAAGCTTGGCTCAAAGAAATACCCGTACAAGCTATCCCAGTGGGGGAGAAAGAGGCGCGTATGCTGTGGAATTGTAACACTCCCACAGATCTGCAACAAGTAGTTGACTTATATTAGACTAGATTACTCGCTTCCCGCCTAGAGAACACCTGTGAGGGAGCAGAAGGGAATAAAAGTCACAAAAAATATTATAATTCAGAAGAAATTAATCACAAATGCGGTACAATTGACTACCTAAAAAAATACATCTATTATCTGCGTTTATCTGTCTTAATCTGCGGGAAAAATTTCCCCCTATATTCCCACAAACAATATTTTCGCATCTGCCAGCAAATTATCGATTAATGGCGGTAGAAAAGCCTAAAATATCAGAAAGTTTTAGCGTCAAATCTGCTCGGCAGTTCATCGTAACGACGCACTTCTAAAAGGCGATTTCTTTCATCTACCATGACAACTTTAGGGTTGTAATTTTTTAGCTCTTCCGGTGTGAATTGTCCGTAGGTCATGATGATGATGCGATCGCCCTGCATTCCCAGTCGCGCCGCAGCGCCATTGAGTTCAATTGCACCTGAATGGGCAGGTGCAGCGATCGCATAAGTGATAAACCTTTCTCCATTGGCAATATTGACAACTTGCACCTGTTCGTAAGGTAATATCCCCGCAGCGTCCAACAGGGCTTTATCTATACTGATACTCCCCATATAGTTGAGGTTGGATGCCGTGATGGTGCAACTGTGTATTTTGGCTAAAAGGAGCGATCGCTGCATGATTAGGGCGTTGGGGCTAGGGACTGGGGGCTAGAGAGAGTATTTCCAACCCCGAAAAGCTCATATGTTATTCAAGTCTGAATTCCGACTTTTCAGCTACCAGCTTTAATGCACTTTTCGACCAAAGGCGCTACGCGATCGACATCTTGCCAACCCAAAATTTCGACAGACTTCTTCTCTAGATTTTTGTAAGTTTTGAAGAATTCCGCAATTTCTTGCAGGCGGTGCGGCGGGACATCTTGAAGAGACTGAACTTTGGCGTAGCGAGGGTCTTTATCCGGTACGCAGAGAATTTTCTCATCGCGATCGCCTCCGTCGATCATCTCTAGCATCCCGATCGGTCGTGCGGCAATCACACATCCCGGAAAGGTTGGCTCATCCATCATCACCATCCCATCGAGGGGATCGCCATCATCGGCGAGAGTATTGGGCACAAAACCGTAGTCATAGGGGTACTGGACAGAAGAGTATAGCACCCGGTCTAAAGCAAAAGCTTGGAGTTCTTTATCGTACTCGTACTTGTTCTTGCTACCGGCGGTTATCTCAATCAAAACGTTAATCAGACCCGGTTTGGGTTGGGCAGGTATGCGGGATAAGTCCACAGTGGAACTCCTAAGTTTACAGCAAATACGGGGTGAAGCGAACTACACATTTAACGAGTCTCGACAACCCCCGTGTAGCATTCTAGGGGAATATCGGCCACCAAGTCTTCCGTGGGTGCAATTAGTATTAGCGATGGGCAATGTCCACCGTAGCTTCTGGGTTCGCCAGACCGGTACAGACGGCAAATTTACCGTCTGTAAAGTTTTGTGGTGCAGCTTTTGCGTGAGAAAAGTTTAATTCTAGATGCCGTAAAATTAATTGGGCATCTAGGTTTTTACAGTCAAAGCTGTCCCTGAAACGTGGTATCCTTTTCAATCATTCCCTCTGGTTTGGTAGCGGATAGGTTATCTGTTGCAAAACTTCAACCTGGTTTGAAGAGTAGTGAGCTATCACAAAGAGGGGCAACGTCAGGGTTAGCAAAGCTATGACTGTACCCACAATATCTGCCATCCTTGGCGACGGTCGGTCAGGAGAGTTGGCAGCCTGGTCACTTGAGTTCATAAAAGAAGATGCTTTAACTGAATTGTTAACCAATTCAGTTGGAATTACAAACAAGGCGTGGGGCTAATTTAGTCCCACACTTACAATTTTAACAATAGCTTTTCGGGATACTGTTTCCTAGAAAACAATCTCAATGTAAACCTCTCTAAAGATAGAGATCCACGCAGCCAAATTTGCCTGGATCTCTGGTATAGTAAGTATTTTTACACAAACAAAAGCTCAACTAGCGGCCTGCGTAGGCACTCATCGGTTCTTTGATGAAGCGAATGTAAAGATGCCGGAAGGTGGACTGGATCACCCGTGGCAAACCGAAGTCGATCGCTACCAGGGCTTCCGGTAGTTTCCAGTCATTAACCTGGATATCCGCCGGACGTAAGTGAGGAAAGTCGATCGCTGCCAATTCGGGACAAAGCCCCAAGCGCATCGAAGCGGCAGCTGTTGGCACTAAGCTGGGGTCAACGTTGAGGATTTCTAGGATAGCGCGATCGAGCGCAAACACATCCCGCGATGCCGCTAAAAGGCCCAAATACCGAGGTTCTCCACCGCTGGGGCCGTTACCTTCGTGACCGATAATACCATCTAAGATAGTTAAGTCGGGATCGATCGCCCGCGCTGTTTCCACCAACATTTCCCCAAAGCGGTTGGCATCTTTACCTGCTTCCATATGCCACCACGCCTTCATTTTGCCGGGGACGCAACCAAACAGGTTTTTGACGCCCATCGTCATGGTTAGTTGGACGTGAGATTTCAGTTTGGGCAGGTTAATTACCACATCGGCATCCATTGCCTCTTTGGATAGCAGCAGGTGGTTAAATTGCGTACTGACAGTCTCGTACCTCTGTCCGTGGAATTCGACGATCGGCAAATTCAGTTCGTCAATCAGAGGTAAATAACCGTTAGCCTTTGCTACTCCCATCGCACTGCCGAAAGCGGGGCCATCCCCCAAAAAAGGCTTGCCACCGACTGCTTGTACCATTTGTGCAACGCAGTAAACCAGTTCGGGGCGAGTGACGCACTCTTTGGTAGGGCGCGAACCTGTGAGTAAATTAGGTTTGAGCAAAACGCGATCGCCCGGTTTGACAAACGAGGTTATTCCCCCCAGCGGTTCCAGCAGAGTTTCTAGAGACGATCGCAAGGAACGCAGGTCGTAAGAAGTAGCCTGGATCAAACTAACAGCTGGTGGCATTTTCTCGATCTCTCCAAAGTTATATTTTATACAAGCACGCTTACCGTCCGCTGCGAGTCAATGCGGTGACGCGCTCGGAATTGGGAAAAACACCTTCACCTTCAAGTTGAGACAGGGGAGGCTTAATCTCTACTTTGATCACTTCGGCTGTACGGATAACAACGGTTTGATCTCGCAGATGCAGAGTAAATAAAGGTTTTTCTAACACGCTCTGCATTTGTTGCTGGAATTCTTCTGGCGACACAGGGATATTAAAGGCTTCTGTCTGACCGTGGATGTAGTGAAAAGTCAGCTGAGTATAGCCAGGGGGAATGGACATGGTAAAAATCTCCTGATTGATTGTCACTGACAGACTGCTTGAATTGCAGTAGCTGCTAAGGGCTATAGCGCCGCTTTACTCATCTTGACAGAACCCATCCCAATCAGCAAGATTTCTAGACCGTGTTTCCCGTTAATTCATCGGCTCCCGATTAATAATTGGATAAATAACATCTTCTCTTCTTACGTTCCAGAAAATTTAGGAGTTGGCTGTTAAACTCAAAAATTTGCTTATTAATTATATCCACCCGCAAGTTTTTATTTTCCTGACAACCCACGCGATCGCACATTAACTGCTCAGCTGCTACGCTTACATACAAACGTTCATTTTCAAATTCTTCATTTTTTATGACATGATTTTCTTCTTCAATTTCTTGTTCCACGATTAAGACATTTTTATAGAGATTGCCAACAATCTGTTGGCCTTCTTTGGTAACTTCTAAATGATGCAGTGCTGCTTGGATGAGAGGATACACAACTTTCCAGAAAAACTTTGGATAGCCAGCACGCAATTCTCCGAAATGACGATAGCCCAAACTTTTATTAGCTCCTGTTTCTTCAAATTCGTAAAACAGTGCCGGCATTTTTTCCAAGTAGTGCGGATCGCTCAATTGGCCGATTAAATCGGCAGCGCGAACTAAACCGGGATAGTTAACTGTATCTTGATAATATTCATCATGAGGCACCGGGAAACGGGTCATTTCAATGTTTTGTTTTATTATTTCGATATCAATCAGATAATGATCGGAAAAACGATCTTCAAAGAAAGTTTTTCCTCTATCTACATGGTAGCTAGTGAGGCTGGCATCAGTGGAACCTGCTGGCAGAAAAATCATCTCGCCATTTATTCCCTTGTCATAGAATCTTTCCTTTGGTCTGTCTTGCAGGCAGACTCCCTTGACATAGCCAATGTCATGAAATAACAACGAAATGATGACGTGCAACCAGTCTTCACAAGACACGCTACCATAGCGAATATGCTTGCCCCGCAAAATTTCCTGTCCCGTAAAGGTCGCCAGAATGGTGTGTTCGACGTTGTGATAAAGAGCGTTACTATTAGCAATATTTTCCAAAGCCATGCTGGCAAACCAACCAATCAGGTCAGCATATTCTGGTTTGAGGTTGCCGTAAGTGCGGCGGTAACCTGCTTGCAGGCGTTCAACGCAGGTATTGATTATGCTTTCTGTGAGACTGAACATCGCTATTTCTCTGATACAATCTAAGTTCAGCAAATGTATTCAACTAAGGGAGTCAAATTTTACAGGCTCTGGTTTTATGCGAAGACTCTTTTTATCGTAAATAACCAGGTGAAACAGGATTTTATTGTGGATTTATTAAAATCGCTTGTAGCCTCATTGTTTATGTACCATGTCCAAATTGATAACAACTATCATTAGTTTGCCACTATTTTCCGGATAGAGTAACCAAAAAAACTCATAAATTTAGCTTGATTTGGCAACTTGGCACGGCTTTCTAAAAGAAATTGTTCGCATGAAAATTTTATTAGCTCATGAAACCTCATGAAACCTCATAAAAACCAGGCTTCTTTGATAGAGTTATGCTTTGTATAGAATCATAAAAGTTGGTGAAAAAATAAATATGGATGTTAAGAAAGCGTTAGAGTTTGTTGATGACTTAATTTATACCAAAACTGGCAAACACCTAAACGATCTGGAAAGGCAAGTTTTTATTGGGTCTTGGCAAGGACAGACCTACGAGGAGATATACCCTTTTAATCCGGAATATGTAGAGAAATATGTTGGCTACAAGTTATGGCAGAAACTTTCTAGTGTTTTGGGAGAAAAAGTTAGCAAAAAAAAGTTTAGAGGTGCCTTAGAAAGAGCGATCGAGCGCGTCAGCGCCACCAAGAACACTGACCCGCCACATGAAGACAAGAAAAGAACAAGGGAGGATGAAAGCAAGGAAGTTAAAATTAAGAGAGTTTTTATCAGTTACCGCAGCCAGGAGCCAGACTTTAATCTAGCAGGACAACTTTATGAAGCTATTTCTGCGGCTGGACATAAAGCGTTTATGGCTAATATGGCAGGATTTTCTCCCCAGGATCGAAATCCCGACACAGACTGGCTTTCTCAAATCGATTTAGAATTGCAGCAGTGCGATTATTTTTTGCTGCTGTTATCTCCACAAGCTGCGGTTAGCGAAATGGTAATTGAGGAGTTGCGACGTGTTAAAGAGTTGCGCGATTCTCGTCGAGAGAGTAAGCCGATTGCATTACAGTTGAGGATCGATTGTCCGCCAAACTTACAGCTAAATCACGATTTACGCACTTACCTGCACGGAACTCGACAACGGGAATGGGTTTCACCAAATGACACTCCAATTATTATACAAGAAATTCTCAACTTATTGGCAAATAATGAAGACTGGGGAATTGCAAGTACAGAAGAATCAGAAATAGATATTGTAGAGACAATTAATGAAACATCTGTACAATCCCAAATCCCAAATCCCAAATCCCAAATCCCTTCGCCTCTGCCAGTTGCAGAACCTGAATTACCCAGCGGTCAAGTTCGTTTGGATTCTGCATTTTATGTAGAGCGATTTCCCTATGAAGCTCAATGTTATAAGGCGATTTTACAGCCAGGAGCGTTAATTAGAATTAAAGCTCCCAGACAAATGGGGAAAACATCGCTGATGGCGAGAATTCTTTCTCAAGCAAAGGAACATGGATATCGCACAGTCCCGCTGAGCTTTCAGCACGCAGATACAAATGTTTTTAATAATTTGAATGAACTGTTGCGGTGGTTTTGTGTTAAAATTTCGCGCAAGTTGCGGTTGCATCGCCAAATAGATGATTATTGGACTGATACTTATGGGAGCAAAGATAATTGTACTGTTTTCTTTGAAGATTGTATTTTACCGGAGATAGATAGCCCTTTATTATTGGGTTTGGATGAAGTCGATCGCGTTTTTCAATATCCCCATATTGCTGATGATTTTTTTGGGTTGCTGCGTGCGTGGTACGAAGAAGCTGGCTATAGCGATAGCGACAGCGCTCTCTGGGAAAAATTGCGCTTAGTGGTTGTACATTCAACCGAAGTTTACATTCCGCTGAATGTCAATCAATCGCCGTTTAATGTGGGTTTGCCAATTGAACTATCCGAGTTTAACCAACAGCAAGTGAAAGACTTAGCGATGCGACACGGATTGAATTGGCAAGCAAATCACATCGAACGATTGATGAGTATTGTGGGAGGACATCCTTATTTAGTCAGATTAGCATTATATCATATTGCACAGCAGCAATTAACGCTAGATGAATTAATAGAAAGTGCGCCTACTGAGGCAGGAATTTACGGCGATCATCTGCGGCGACATTTGTGGAATTTGCAAGAACATCCAGACTTGGCATCTGCATTTAGCAAGGTGGTAACAAGCAGCATATCTGTCGATTTGGAGTCGGTTTTGGCGTTTAAATTGCACAGTTTGGGGTTAGTGCAATTGCACGGAAATGAGGTGAAGCCTCGGTTTGAGTTGTATAGGCAATATTTTGGCGATCGACTTTCTATTAAAGGTTAAAAATAAGGAGTATCAAAAATCTTGCTTCCATTTGAATTCATTGTCACTGGTTCACCAGTTTCTCTGCAAACAAACAATCGGACTCTGTTGCAAAATTGGAAAGCAAAAGTCCGTCAAGCTGCGCTCGATCGCTTACCAGTCGGAGCATCACCAATTATTACTCCAGTTCGGGTTATTATCGCTCACTACTATAAGCGTCAACCACCCGATATAGATAACATCATAAAACCAATTATAGATGGTTTGAATTTAGTAGTTTATGCTGATGACAAACAAGTGACAGATCTCATAGTAAAACGACGTAACTTAAAAAGTTTGGTTAATGTTCAGACAATCCCCGCGATTATCGCTCAAGCCTTTGCCAATGACGAACCTTTTGTGTATGTTAAAATTGATGTAGCATCCGAACCATTTGAGTTATAAAAATGAATAAACAGTTAGAAACTTTGGCAGTCAAGACAATTGCAGAAATTAGTGATAACTATAGGCAACAGGGTTATCAAGTATTGATAAAATCCCGTGGAATAAACTTGGATGAATTTCTCTATAACGAAAATATAGATTTCATTGTTCATGCCGAACAAGGAGCGGTTATTGTGGCATTGAAACCTTGTTTAAACGGCTCAAATAATCAAAGATATCGAGAGCAAATAGCGCACTTGTATGATTATCCAGTGCGAGATTCATACGATATAAAGTTTTATCTGGCGAGAGCATTAGAAATTATAGAAATGGGCGGTTTTGATTCGGCTATTTGTTCTGGTGTGTTCATCGCTGAAGCAGTAATGCGAATGGTTGCCGAACAACATTCTATTGATTTTGAGATTCAAGAACCAACAACTCTGGCTCAAACATTCTTTGCTTATGGTTTAATTTCACAGGAAGACTATGAGGTATTGGTTAAAGCGATCGAACTGCGCGATCGCATGATGTACAAGCGCGAGCAAATGACTGTCGATCGCAACTTTGCCTCGCAAACCGTGGAAGTGGTGCAGCGCCTTTTCAAACAAGCTGGTGAAGAGGGGATTTAGGGCGATCGCTTATGCAAATTTTAGATATCGGGAGTAGATAACATGGACGCTGATGAACTACGCAGACGCTACAAAGCAGGCGAAAGAGATTTCTCAGGTGTCGATTTGAGTCGTGTCAAATTGTACGGTATAGATTTGAGCGATGCTAATCTAACTCATGCTAACCTAAGTCGTGCTAACCTACGTAAAGCCAACTTAAGTGAGGCTAACTTGCAAGGTGCTAATCTACATCAGGCCGATCTGAGTTATACCTATCTAAGAGATACAAACCTGAGTGATGCCGATCTTAGTAATGCGAATTTGTATGGTGCTGAACTGAGTGGCGTTGAACTGAATAATACAAATCTAAGTGGAGCGAATCTACAGGGTGTTAGCGAGATTAATGATGGTATTAATGTCAACCTTAGTGGAGCCGATCTCAGGAAGGCTACCCTAGCGGAAGGTTCCCTGATAAACTCCAACTTGAGTGGTGCTAATTTGAGGTATATATGTTTAAACGTTAATTATCACTTTGAATTTAAAAATGTCAATCTAAGTGGTGCTAATCTACAATATGCCGATCTGAGGCGTATGAACTTAAGTGATGCTGACCTCACCAATGCCGATTTGAGTTATGCAAACCTAATAGGTGCCGTTTTGAGCGGTGCGAATTTAAATGGTGCCAACTTTAAAAATGCTATCTACACAGACCCTGATTTGCCTGCCGAAATTAAACTTAGGGGAGCTTACTTCATCGCTCCTGGTGTTAATTTGAGCGGTGCTGACCTAACTAATGCGACTTTGGATTATATCGATTTAAGTGGTGCAGATTTAAGTTATGCAAATCTTAGCGGTGCCGAGATCCAATACTCCAACCTCTACAATGCTAACCTGAGCGGTGCTAACTTAAACAGTGCCAAATTGCGTAATGTCAAACTTGGGAATGCTAACCTCAGTGGTGCTATCTTGAAGGGTACTCGGTTGAAGGATGCTAATTTAGAGGGAGCTAACCTAAGTAATGCCAATCTTGAGCAAGCGGATCTGGAAAATGCCAAACTGGAAAGTGCTATCTTTTGCAATACCATTATGCCTGATGGCAGCATTAGAAGTGATAACTGTTAGTTAACATAAATAAGGATAAGAGAATATTTATCCAGCAAAAGTCAAAGATGATGCGATCGCCTTCCATAGGTTAGGTTGGAAATGAAAGCGGTGTTTTCTACAAGATCGGAAAACCTAATGATAGAAGAGGAAAACTCAGCCTACACCTACAAAGTCGGCGGACATCTCCCCCTGGATGCGCCGACTTATGTGGTGCGACAAGCCGATCGCGACCTTTACGAAGGCTTGAAGGCGGGAGAGTTTTGTTACGTCCTCAATTCCCGCCAGATGGGGAAAACCAGCTTGCGGGTGCGAACGATGCACAAGTTGCAAGCGGAAGGTTTCGCCTGTGCGGCGATCGACCTCAACAAAATTGGCAGTCAGGATATCGCGCCGCAACAGTGGTATGCGGGGTTGATGAGACGGCTGGTAAACAGTTTTCAACTCCAGATCAATCTGAAGTCTTGGTTGCGCGATCGCGAGTTTCTCCCACCCGTGCAGTGTTTGAGCGAACTGATCGAAGAAGTTTTGCTGGAGTCTGTCAGTGAAAAAATTGTGATTTTTATCGACGAAATCGATAGCATTCTCGCTTTACCTTTCGGGACAGACGATTTTTTTGCTTTTATCCGCGCCTGCAACGAGTACGATCGCCTCACGTTTGCGCTGCTGGGAGTGGCAACTCCTTCTGACTTAATTCAAGATAAAAGTTGCACACCTTTTAATATCGGTCGCGCCATCGAATTGCACGGTTTTAAATTAGAGGAAGCGCAACCGCTTGTACAAGGTTTGGCAGAAAAAGTACACAATCCTCAAGCTGTCATAGAAGCAATTTTGAACTGGACGGGAGGACAACCGTTTCTCACTCAAAAACTTTGCAAAATTATCCTAGACAATGCCGAATTAATCCAAAATCCAAAATCCAAAATCCAAAATCCTCCACAGTGGGTCGAAAAGTTAGTTCAAACACAGATTATTGAAAATTGGGAAGCTCAAGACGAACCAGCACATATTAAAACTATACGCGATCGCCTGCTCAGAAGCGGACAGCGCCTAAAATTGCTGCTCAAAGTTTATGAGGAAGTTTTGCGACGCGGTGAGATTTCATCTCATGACAGTTGCGAACAGATGGAATTGCGACTTTCCGGCTTAGTTGTCAAGCGTGCCGGAAAATTAAGCATTTCTAACCGCATTTATGCCTCTGTCTTTAATTGGACTTGGCTTCACAGAACCTTGGCAACTCTGCAACCGGATTTCAAACAAATTGTTGCCGAACAGGAACAAAAACTCCTTTCTATGTTAGAAACGAAGGAAGGCAGAGATTTTGATGATGTTCTTTATGAAATATTGGGTTCGATTACCCTGAAATTGGGGGAATTGCTGAGTGTCGATCGCGTTACCATCTTCTTCATAGATAAAGAGAAAAACGAACTTTGGTCGATTATCGCCAAAACAGCAGAAGGCAGTCCCACCAAAATTCAGATCCTTGCCAACAATCAAACCGCAGGTAGAGTTACCATTTATAAGAAAGCCGTCAATCTCCCAGCCGATTTAGCGGAAGATTGGTACTCTTCTGTAGTGGCAGAACAAGACAAAAGAAGCTCCTACCGTATCTATAACGAATTGACTGTACCTTTGTTTAACATCCAGTCAGACTTATTCGCTTTTGTGCAGTTAGTCAATAAAGTTAAACAACCTCACAATCCTGGCGAAACTTTTGCCGAAAGGATTGATAAAGAAGGTTTTACAGCAGTAGATAATCAACAGTTTGGCGAATATGCTCCGCAACTGCAACGACTCTTACAGGGATGTCACTATTGTTACAAATTAACCCAAAGATTGCAAGCTTCGGAAGCACTTACAGAAGCCACGCGATCGGTTGCGCTTGGCAGTTTGGATTCCGAAGAAATCATCAAGCGGGTGATGGAAGCAGCCAAGAAACTGATGAATGCCGATCGCAGTACCCTCTGGTTACTCGACGATCGCAAAAACGAACTTTGGACGACTCTTATCGCTGAAAACGGAGCTAAAATTCCCCTGCGCTTGCGCGTAGGTCAAGGTTTTGCCGGAAAAGTAGCATCAACAGGCGAAGCTGTCAATATATCTTTCGATTTATACGAACACCCGGAATCGGAAACAGCAAAACAAACCGATCGCAAAACTGGTTATCGCACTTGCAGTTTACTGTGTATGCCAGTTTTAAGTCCAGATGGCGAATTGCTTGGCGTTACCCAATTAATTAATAAAAGAAAACAAGGTGATTTTCCCGAATACGACCCCAATGATTGGCCGGAAGCACCGGAATGTTTTCAAGATAGCTTCGACGCCAACAGTCAAAAATATATGCAAATATTTAACTCGCAAGTGGGAGTGGCGCTTCAACACGCGAAAGAGTTTGCTGAGATGAAGAAAAAGGCGGAAAATCAGCCGCACAATGTTGTCAGTCAAACCTTGGGAATGCTCATGCAAGTTATGGACGGTCAAGGTTTTGATGACATTCTCGATAATACTTTGCGATCGATTACTTTGAAAATGGGTAAATCGCTAAATGCCGATCGCACAACTATTTTTCTATTAGATGAAGAACGCAATGAATTTTGGTCGATCGTTGCCGAATCTGGAGGTAAAGAAACTTTAGAAATTCGCATACCTGCCAACAAAGGTATTGTTGGTGAAGTAGCTGCTACCAAAAAAATCATTAATATTCCCTTCGATTTTTACGACGACCCGCGTTCTCTTACCGCTAAGGAACAGGACAAAAAGAACAACTATCGCACTTATACAATGTTAGCTTTACCGCTGTTGAACGAACAGGGAGATTTAGTTGCAGTTATCCAATTAATCAATAAGTTAAAACGCTTGTACGACGAGACATTACCTTTATCGGAAAAAATCGACACCCAAGGCTTTACGAAAACAGATGAAGAACAGTTTGCTGAAAATGCACCTTTAATTCAAATGATTTTGGAAAGTTTCCGTTCCTATCATAAAACAGCTAGAGGACAAAGAGTAGCAGCAGCACTAATGGCAGCAACTCGTTCTGTTAATCAAAGTAGCTTAGAAATCGATGAAGTTCTCAAGCGAGTTATGGATGCGGCGAAAGAACTTATGAATGCCGATCGTAGCACGCTTTGGTTGCTCGATCGATCTGCAAACGAACTCTGGACAAAAATTTCATTCCAAGATGGTTCGGAAAGAGAATTGCGTTTACCATTGGGGGTAGGTTATGCTGGCAAAGTTGCACAAATGGGTGTACCTCTCAATATACCATTTGACTTATATGAATACCCAGATTCCGAAACAGCCAAAAAAACAGATGAAAGAACTGGTTATCGCACTTGCAGTTTACTGTGTATGCCAGTTTGGAATCCCGATGGCGAATTGATTGGCGTCACTCAATTAATCAATAAAAAGAAAGCTGGTGATTTTGTAGATTTACATCCTGTTAATGGCAGTGAATTACCAGATTGCTTTCAAACCAGTTTCGACCAAAACGATCAAAAATATATGCAGGTATTTAATAATCAAGTAGGCGTTATTCTTCAGAATGCCGAACTTTTGGCAGCAGTAAAGCGACAGGAACAAACCCTGCGCGATAACCTGAGTGTACCATCAGAGCGAAAATAAGTAGGTGCGATCGCATTCGATCGGCAATAAATTAATCTATAATTAATTGTAAGGCTTACTTCCTAAGAACACGAGCAAAGGTGAAGGCGCTATGGCTAAAATCAAAATCCTGCAAGAAAATCAATCCTACACCTTTCGGTCTTATTTTGAGTTACCATACGAAGCCGATGACATTCTAGCTGAGTTTGACTATTCACTTGAAAGAGCAGAACTATATCTACCTAAAACGACTCGGCAATTAGATTACCTACCAGAACTCAAGCAAAAAATAAGAGCTTTCTTACCTTTTGTCAGTCTCAGCAATGAAACGGCTAGAAGAGAAACGCTGGTATCTCCTATCCTGCTGGAAGTGGTTATTTATTGCCAATGCCAAATGCGGATTGAATATCCTTTAAGCGTCAATAACTGGCTCAAAGGCAATCTTGATTATCTCTTGCGATCGACTAACAATTTGCTCGTTATTGAAGCCAAAAATGATGACCTCACTAGAGGCTTTACCCAGTTAGCGGTAGAGTTAATTGCTCTATCGCATATTGAAGAACAAAATGTGTTTTATGGAGCAGTAACGATGGGTGATGTTTGGCGGTTTGGTAAGCTCGATCGCAACTTTCAAATGATTACTCAAGATATCAATTTGTTTAAAATACCTGATGATTTGGATAGTTTAGTCAGAGTCCTGATGGGAATTTTGGAGGGAGTAGAAGTTTCACAATAAAATTGTGAAGTGCAGTGAAGAATGGGAATTGCACGCTGTTTTGCGATCCTCTCGTGTCTTGCGTACTTACTTACTATGGTAAAAGTCAATTGGCTAATTGAAAGATTTGTTTTTGATGCTTCCGCACAATTCCTAGAAGAATTAAAAAGACAAGGATTCACCTACAAGGAAACTAGCTATCTTCATTTCCGACCCACAGAAGCAAATAATTACTTCTCCGACGATGAATGCGTCCTATTTAGAGGAACTTTAAATTTAGGTCGGGATATATTGAGGACTGCTTGGATTCCAGGCGCTTATATGAATGAAAATAATCTTCGTTGCTCTAGCTACTATACTTATTTTGGTAAATATTTGCTCAACAACAAGTATTTTCTTCTCCCTTTAGGCGAACTAATCAGAAGAAGAAAAGAGGTGCTGGAATATTTCCAATCTGATAGCGAATTGTTTATAAGACCCGATAGCAACATGAAATCGTTTCGCGCAGGAGTTTTTAATATTAATGTTTTGAATACGCTACAATCTTTGGGAAGCGAATTGAAAACAGATGAGACAACTTTAGTGTTAGTCAGCGGTAAGCGATCGATCTCTAAAGAGTGGAGATTCTTCGTTTACAAAGATCGAATTATCACAGGTTCTCTATACCTCGTGGGAGAAGAAAGAATTGATGAAACTATTAAGGGAGGCTATCTAGAAAGCTATCTCAGTAAAGTTTTAAAGGAAATTAACTGGTATCCAGAATCTCTTTACACTGCGGACATCTGCGAATCAGCAGGAGAACTTTACGTACTGGAACTCGGTTCGTTTAGCTGTAGCGGAGAATACGGGTGCGATTTGAGTTTGATAATAGAAGCAGGTGCAAAAGCAGCTTTAGAAGATTACGAACTTGTCAACGGTTAAGGTTTTCCAAGACAGATTAAGGTGGGCAATGCCCACCCCACAAAATTAAGTTTCTGTTGGCATCGCGCTCATTTTTTCCAAATCCAAAACTTTCGCTAATTCTCCTTCACTCATCAGATTTTTTTCTAAGACAATTTCCCGCAGAGTTTTGCCAGTTGCCAGAGATTCTTTTGCAACTGCTGCTGCATTAAGATAGCCGATGTAGGGATTGAGAGCGGTGACGAGAGCTAAGCTACCTTCAGCATAGTACGAACAGCGATCGCGATTCGCACTAATTCCCTCCAAACACTGGCGAGTCAAAGCAGACAAAGCATTACCCAGAATTTCAATACTGTGAATGAGGTTATAAGCGATGAGCGGCATCATCACATTCAATTCTAATTGTCCTGCTTGAGCGGCAAGTGCGATCGCGCCATCGTAACCCATCACCTGAAAACACACCATCGAAGTCATCTCCGCCATCACCGGATTGTACTTTCCTGGCATAATCGAAGATCCCGGCTGTACTGGCGGTAATTGAATTTCCTTCAGCCCAGTTTTCGGCCCAGAATCCATCAACCGCAAATCGTGGGACATTTTCACGCAATCTTGAGCTAGGTTACGCAAAGCGCCGGAAACACAGACAAACGGTGCCATACTCTGCATCGCCGCCATCATATGGGGTGCGGGTTGCAGGGGTTTGTCGATTAGCTTTCCGAGAATTTCTGCCACTTTGTAGCGGTACTGGGGATGAGTATTCAAGCCAGTTCCCGCCGCAGAACCGCCCAAACCCAGTAAAGTTAGGTCTCCAGAAGCCGTTTCTATCCTGATTAAGTGTTCCGTCAAAATCTGGGCCCAAGCGCGGAAGCTTTCCCCCAGCCGCACCGGTACGGCATCTTGTAGATGGGTTCTGCCGGATTTGACGATATCTTGAAATTCTTCTGCTTTGTTGTCTAATGCGGCGATCGCATCCGATAATGCTGGAAACAAAGTTCTTTCCAAAGCCAGCAAACCACCAATCCGAATCGCAGTGGGAATCACATCATTGGTAGACTGTCCGTAATTTACATGATCGTTAGGGCTGACGCGCTTGTAATTCCCTTTTTCATCGCCTAGCAGTTCCAGCGCCCGATTTGCCAGTACTTCATTGACATTCATATGGTGCGATGTTCCCGCACCAGCTTGATATACATCTACAACAAACTGATCTCGGAATTTACCGCTAAGGACTTCATCAGCTGCCTGTACGATCGCTTGACTTATGTCTTTAGGTATGCAGTCGAGTTCTCCGTTGGCTAAAGCTGTCGCCTTCTTAATCAGAATACAGGCATCCACGTAGGTGGGTAAAGGTTTTATGCCGCTGATCGGGAAATTTTCGGTTGCCCGCAGGGTTTGAATTCCATAGTAGGCGTCGGCAGGAATTTGCCGTTCTCCCATAGAATCCTTTTCTATACGATAAGCAGAGCCTGTTGGTTCGGTCATATTTTTTTTATTTTTCGATGACTTCTAGGGCATCGGTCAAGCGATTTTGGATGAGAGGATTTTGGATTGGCTGGGCCTTGAAACCCCTTTTTTTCGATCGAGCGATCGGAGAAGTTGGGTTTCTTGTCATAGTAACAACGAAATTTCCCCTTTTCGCAGCCAGGATACCCGCTTTCTCAGACCAATAGGCCAATACTTGACCTATGCTCTAGCACAGGAGATTTTATCTCACACTAACCATGTGTGGGCAATCTTTAGGGCGCTGAGAGCTTGTAATGTGCTACACATCACTTTTTCCTCTTCTTTTCCCGCTTTTACTGGTTAAATCTCGGTTAATTAGGAGTTGCAGTTTGGTTGTTGAATCGTGATATGTTTTTGGGAATCTTAAAAGAAAACATATCATCCTCTAGTCAGATGACAGATTCTATGAGCCATACTGCTAATCTTGAAGCCGAATTCTTTTTCCATCATGGATTGCGCCTGAGCGAGGTTAAAAAATATGAAGAAGCCGTCGCCAATTTTGACACCGCCCTCAAGTTTCAACCAGATTATCATAACGCGCTCTGCCAGAGGGGTTTAGCGCTAGGCAACTTGGGTCGCCACGAGGAAGCACTCTCAAGCTTTGATAAAGCGCTGGCAATTAAACAGGACACAGCCTGGGTTTGGCACAATCGCGGCATTGCGCTGGGTAAATTGGGTCGCTACGAAGATGCGATTAATAGTTTCGACCGAGCGCTGGAGTTCAATCCCGATGCTGCTAATTCTTGGCACAATCGGGGTATTACCTTCAGTGACTGGGGGAATTTTGAAAAAGCAGTTGTCAGTTTCGATCGTACCGTTAAACTGCAACCCGATGCCTACTGGGCATGGTACAACCGAGGTATTGCGCTGGGTAAGTTAGGTCGCTACGAAGAAGCGCTCAACAGCTTCGATCGCTCCATCGAATTTAAGCCAGAAGCTTTCAATGCTTGGTACAACCGAGGCATTACCCTCAGAGACTGGGGTTGCTATGAAAAGGCAGTTGCCAGTTTTAATAAAGTTCTGGAAATCAAACCGGATTACAATCAAGCTTGGTATAATAGAGGCGTTGTCCTGTGGAAACTAGGTCGCTACGAAGAAGCGATCGCATCTTTTGACAAAACTTTTGAATTCCAACCCAACGACTACTTGGCTTGGTACAACCGAGGTATAGCCCTGCGCCAGGTGGGTCGCCTAGAAGAAGCGATCGCCAGTTATGATAAAGCCCTAGAATTCAAGCCTGACGAACATAGAGCTTGGTACAACAAAGCTTGCTGTTATTCGCAGCAGGGCCATATTGAGCTAGCAATTCAAAGCTTGGAACAAGCTATTAATTTAAATCCCGAATTATATTCAGAAATGGCCCAAAAAGACTCCGATTTTGCAGCAATTCGGTCTGACGAGCGCTTTCAGGCATTAATAAAGTAATACCACCAAATTCCCCACCGCGTTACGGTACTTCATTTGATTGACGCTCCCCCGATTGGAAATCGGGGGATTCTCGATCCAAACAGATAAATTGTCGGTTTGGAGATAAAGATAATGGCAAAACCCGCCCCTACAAAGCCTGTACTCATGCCCGTTGCCAACCGCTATATTCCTCGGTGAAAAACTAGAACTATGCAATAGAACCGCATATCTTTAGTTGTCAAGGTTCAGCGTTGTGCCGTTAGGCGACTGGGTTTTTATAGAGGTTCATTACCTTGCCTGTAGTTTATACTCCGATCGCGATAAAAATTTACGTTACTCTTCCCTTAGATAGAATTTGACGGCAAATAAATTTGCAGTCTCGCGTTTCATCCGCCGGATAAATCGGGGGGGGCTTTCACGCTCCCATGTTGTCATATGTAAAAATTTACACAGACAAGTGCAAATCGAGTAGGGTACTTTATTTAAACCGAACCCGATGATCTTGCGTTATGGCTTTCCTACTCGTCTTGAAAAGATAACATATGCTATTGAACAGCTGAGTCTTCTGCTCCAAACTTAAAGTTGGGCAAATGTTTCGAGTGAAGATGACGCTAAGACAAAGCTGGAAAAATGAATCAGATGCTCATGAGTGGCAAAGACGAAAGCTTAGAATTCAATCCAGACAACTACTGGGACTGGTACTGGCAGGGCAAGCGGCTAGTTGACCAGGAACTTCACGAAGAAGCAATTGCTAGCTTCGATAAAGCGCTGGAAATCGAACCGGATGACTACTGGGCCTGGTACAAACGCAGCAAAGCACTGCAAGATGCAGGCCGCTACGAGGAGGCGATCGCCAGCTTCGATAAAACCCTGGAAATCAGACCGCAGGACTACTGGGCTTGGTACAACCGGGGATGCTTGGCACTAGAGGATTTGGACGAATTTGAAGAAGCGATCGCCAGCTTCGACAAAGTGCTGGAAATCAGACCAACTGACTACTGGGGTTGGTTCCGGCGCGGGGATGCGCTGCGGCATCTCAAACGCTACTCAGAAGCGATCGCTTGTTACGACAAAGCTTTAGCTATCCGAGAGGATGATACTTCGGCGTGGTTGCGGCGGGGAGATACTTTACGTCTTTTGGGACGCTATGAGGAGGCATTGGCTAGCTATGACAAAGCGATCGACGACCCGGAGTTGGGTTTCTGGGTTTGGTACAAGCGCGGCGATGTCCTGCGTTACCTCAAGCGCCACTCAGAAGCGATCGCTAGCTACGACAAAGCTTTGGCTATCCAACCAAACGACGAATACAGCTGGTACAACAAAGCTTGCTGTTATGCCTTGCTTGGCGATCGAGATTCGGCAATAGAAAGCCTGCAACGCGCGATCGCCCTCCATCCGGCGGAATACAAGTCGCTCGCAAAAACTGACCCCGACTTTGATGGGATACGCCAAAACAAGCGCTTTCAGGCTCTTTTGCAGGGTGCGATCGATTGAGGGCAGCGCCGGACTCGAAAAAAAGGAGATAAAAGAGGCAGGAGGGAGCAGTAGAGGCAAGAGGTAGGAGAAGAGGCAATAAATTCCTAATTTTGACTTTTGAATGCCTGAATTTTGACTTTTGACTCTCTCGCTCCCCGATTCCAAAAAATTTTTTAAAAGGGGTGTTGACAGATTCGGAAATATCGGTTAAGTTAATAAAGGTGCAAGGAACGCGATGAACGCGCCAATAACGCGCCCCCATCGTCTAGAGGCCTAGGACACCTCCCTTTCACGGAGGCGACGGGGATTCGAATTCCCCTGGGGGTACTTGAAAAAGAAAAACTAAAAATAGAAAATAAGTGCGATTTATATCGCACTTATTTTTTTAGACTTTAACTTTATAAAGCAACTGTAATTGACAGCGTTCCAGGTAAATTTGAGCCACTTTATCCAGTGGGTTAATAAAGAGACAATCTCGAAACATCTGTTCCGCATCAACATAATTATCCTGATTGTAAAGCAACAAAGCTTGTTCAAAAACTGTAGCAGTCGCCAACTTTCCCTCTCGGATTTCAGGCGGATCGGCATCAAATACTTCAAAAATTGATACTGTTTCTGATTTACCCTTTACTTTAACGCGATCGATTGTGCGAATGGCATATATATCGGAATTTGGTAGGCGTAAATAAGTATGGTGAGAAATTAACAACGAAACATCGTAATATTTAGTTAAGCTTTCAATGCGAGAAGCTAAATTAACGGATATCTGTCCCCGCAATATAAGTTTGATAAATATCTGGAAATTGCTCGATTCCAGTTTCCGGCGCAATCCTTTTACCCAGAATGTACTGCGCCATTTGATTGGCGTAGTAAGGTTTACCGGTGGCATCAACTACAAACACCCCCATCGGCATAGCATCGAGAAATTTAGCCAATTTTCTCTCGCTAGAGCGCTCTACCGACAAGGCTTTATCGTGCAGATCCGCCTCGATCGTATCGGAATGTTGCGTAGCTTCCTCCAACAAGGCTCTCAGGTTAGCCTTTTCTCTTCTCAAGTGTTCTACTTCCTGACGCAATTTTTCTATTTCTAGAAGCAGGTGTTCTTGTATTGGTTGGTTTTTCTGCATTGCTTTAAAATTTTAGCCTTTGCAAAAATATAATAGTTTGTATCCAAAGCCTTAAATATACACCCTGTAATATTTACTATTCTAATTACAGTTATATTCAAGAGTTCTATCTCGTCAAGTTATTGTAGACCCTGTGGCAGACGTTCTATATTTTCCCATTCCCAATTCGCAAAAACCAGCGCCTTATAGCACAAAAAGAGCGAAAGCTTTATTTTTCGGCCATTTTGTCCAGTTTTTCCTTAATAGCTAAATCAATTAAAGAGCGTACCAGAAACAAAAACGCCAATGCGGAAAACATAAAAGCTGCGATCGCACCACCTTTATATGTCCCAACTAGCAGTACAGCGCCTGCTAGCAATGTAAATCCCGCTAAGCAAGCATATATTAAGCTTTTTATACCCATATTAATACGTTTGAGGACGCGATCGCTCTCTAGAGATCGCACCCGCACTTGCAGTTCCCCTTCCTCAATGCGTTTTTCCAAGCGTTGAATCAAAACTTCTGTTTTGCTGGGCTGATTCAACTTATATTGAATCAAATCCCTTGTTTGCCTTGCGATTTCTACAATCGCATTTCCCCGCACCTTAGAAACAGTTATACTTTTTACAAAAGGCTGAGCCGCAGCCATTAAATTGTATTCCGGATCTAAAGCTCTCGCAATCCCATCCAAAGTTGTCAATGACTTCAAAACAAATGTCATTTGTGCGGGCAAACGAAAAGGCTGCTGCTCGAACATAGCATACAGTTCGTTCCTAATTTCATTAAAAGCTTGAAAATCTACGGGTTTTTCAGTAAACTTCTCTAAAAGAAAAGAAATTAGCCGACGTACTGGCGTCATATCCGGCACAGGCTCAATTAAACCCATTTTAATTAAAGTATCGAGTACCTCATCAGTATCCTTTCTTAAAACAGCGAAAAAATTCCTGATCATCTGCTCTTTAGCAAGTGACTTTATTTCTGCCATCATGCCAAAATCATAAAAAATTAAACTGCCATCGGCGGGATTAACTGCTAGATTTCCCGGATGAGGGTCTGCTTGAAAAAACCCATCCAGCAATAATTGCTTAAGATAACAACAAATACCGACTTGGTTAATTTTTTTTGGGTCTAGTCCGCAGGCAACTATTGTTTGGCGATCGTCTACTTTAATTCCCGGCAAATATTCCACTGTCAAAACTTTCTTTGTCGTGTAATCCCAATAAACTTTTGGCACTATAATACCGGGATAACCCATGAAATTATAGCGAAAACGTTCCGCATTTTTTCCTTCTTGTACGTAGTCGATTTCTTGATATAAAATCGTAAAAAATTCATGATAAATTGCATCCAAATCATATTTTTTTGTCCAAGTAAAATAACGCTGACAAAAACGCATAACTTTACGGACAGCCTTAACATCCACATCAAATAACTTTTGCAATCCGGGACGCTGCACTTTGACAACGACATCTTCCCCAGTATGCAGACGTGCTTTGTGTACTTGCCCCAAACTAGCAGCAGCAATAGGAATATGATTAAAATCGCGAAATAAAGTATAAATAGATTTACCCAGCTCGCATTCTATGAGAGCGATCGCCTCTTCCGCACTAAAGGCCGGGACGCTATCTTGTAACTGAGCCAGAGCCTCCACGTACTCTGCGGGTAACAAATCCGCACGGGTAGACATAGCCTGTCCAATTTTAATAAAAGTTGGCCCTAAATTGAGTAGAGTACGAACTAACCACTGAGCCCGACGCTTTCTAAGTAAAGATGAGTTGTTGCCAAATATACTATCCGACCACAAATAGAACATGAATTTCCCAGTCGCTGCAAAAACGTCTGCTTGACGTGCCAGCGGGGAATATTTAGGCCGTTGCCAACGTAGTGGCTTAGGCGCAACAGTTATCGTCATACTGTGATTTTTTTATGGTTATGCACCACCAACATCTCAAATAGTACAAAACTTCTGAAGGATGATGGGGGGAGCTGATGGAGCGGGAGAGGGGGAGAGGGAAAGAAAAGAAAGGTGTGTAAATTGCGATCGACTATTCAGACAAGGGATTAATTTCGAGCCCACACCCAGAATTGTTTTTGCACCCCCTGAGAAACTTGCCTAGATTAACGGTAGAAGATCGATCCTCGACGATCGGCAACTAAGCTTGAATTTGGGGTAAGGTCAGGGTAAAGCAAGTTGACCAAGACTGACTGTGGCTAAGTGGGTTACTGCAAACCGCAATTGTACCATTTAAGTGCTGCACTAAGCACTTTACTAACGCCAGACCCAGACCGGTGCCTTGAATTACTTGTTCGCTCACACCCTGACCTCGGCGGAATTTATCAAAAATATAATCCTGTTCTGCTGGGGAAATACCAGGGCCAGTATTGCAAAGGGTTAACACAATTTGTGGATTTTGGCCATCGAGTTCGTGACTGGCACACAAGTGAACAGTTGTATCCGGATCGGAGTATTTACCTGCATTAGTCAAGAGTTCTTGGAGAATGCGATCGACACTATCCGGGTCGCTTTGCAGCATCAACGGGCGTTTGGGTAAATCCAGCGTCAGGCTTAACCCCTTCGATCCCCATTTTTTCTCAAACGAATCTGCCAAACTCTCAACGATTTGCTTGAGGTCTATTTTTTGCAGGTGCAGGGGAGATTTGTTAGACTCCAGCTGTTGCAAAGCCAAGATGTCGTCAATCAGATTAATTTCCTGAGTACACTGGCGATCTAATATTTCCAGATATTTTGCTTGACGATCTGGAGACAGTCCCGGTTGACGCAACATCCGAATCGCCATTCTCATACTAGCCAAAGGGTTTCGCAGCTGATCGCTCATCGTGTCGATAAACTCATCCTTGAGCTGATTTAACTGCCGCAGCTGGTCAACTTGTTGGCGAGTTTTTTCGTACAACTTTGCCTGTACCTTTAAAATCGACTGTAGTTGATAGGTGCGCTCTTCCACTAACGCAGATGTTTGCCGCAAAGTCTGGAACTGGAGAATAGCTGTACTCATTTGGGCACTCACCAACTCCACCAGCTCCAACTCCTCTCTTAACCAGCGACGGGGCTGACGTTGTTGTAGCACCAAGAAACCCAGCACCTTATCTTGACTTTCCAAGGGTACCAGCAACAAGGCAGGCATAGCGTCGAAGTCAAAAATAGGGGCGATGCCTACACCGATATCGTCGTTGGGAACGCTGTGTTTGTCGGCGATAACTGTAGCGTTAGGAGCATTTGCAAAAGCTTCCAAACACAAATAACATTTTGATAAGCAAAACGATTGGTTCAACAGCGTCCCGACATTTTGATTTCCTTCTGTTGGGATAAAAGTAGGCCATTCACAAACCACTGTTGCTTCCGTTGCTCTGGAAACGCGCTTTTGAAACCCTCTTTTATTTACGAGGGGGTCTGTATATTTAAGGAGCAGTATGGCACCACGATCTACTTGAAGAGTTCGTGCCGTCCCATCTATAGCCAGTTTGAGAATCTGCTCTAAATCCGTATAGCTACGGATAGCCATTGTTAACTGGTTGAGGAGTGCTTGATATCCAGATGCAGCGACGATTTGTCTCTGGAGGTTTATTTGTGAGATTGCCATTGCGATTGAGTCTGACACAGCTAGCAGTCGTTCTTTATCTGATGCAGTCCAACGATGAGGTTTTGAGCGCATGATGGCGACTACCCCGTTAACTTGCCCTTGAAATTGGGTTTTCATTGCCAAAACAACCCCGCTCGGTAAATCTTCCCAGCCCTCGTTCTGAGAGAAGGCGGTTCCAGTTGCACCCACATCTGAGATTGCAAACGGCTCAGAACTTGCCAGTATTGCTGCTATGTTCAGATATTTCAGCAAGAAAGTTGGGTTTTGGCTGAATGGGGCTGGTGTTTTGTTGGGATAACAGTAAGCAGTCTGAATTGTAGCCCGATCGCTTGCCATAACTGCAATCGTGCAGTATTCCACCCCATAAGCCGATCCCAAAGTTGCGGCGATTTCTGGTAAAACTTCTTCCGGATCTAGCTTATTGAGAACTATCTGAGTAATTTTTCGCTCTAGATTAGTAGTAGCGACCCGATCTTGCTTGTGTTGGTTCAGCCGTCCCGAAGAGCGAACAACTTCCAAAGGACTTGTCGATACCGGAGAGTGAGTTCCTTCTTTGCCTGGTGGCTGGAAAGCTAACCCACGCTTTCGATTGATGGTTAATCTTTTTCTGTCCTGCGAATCTTTCATCACGACAAAGCCCGAATCTGTGGAAAGAGATCGCCTGCACGACTCTGCTCTGTACCAGAGCGGTTGCCAGCCAGATAGATTGATGCAGGAAATTGAGATATTTGGGAAGATGGTTCTCCAAATGCAGCAAGCAAGAGCGGGATTGCTTCATCAGTAACCATCTATAGCTAATTAGAACTGGCACTAGCTTACCTTTATCGTACACAGCCTTGCATCCGTGATTTCTCTACAATTTTCTGAAGCTAGGTACTTGAGGTAGATCTCCCGATCCCAGGGCTAGGAGCGTCTTTTTTGCAACTGCCGCAAAGCCAACTCGCTATTTTTGCGATAGACCGACTTGCGGTTTTGTGCTGTCTCATAGCGACGATCGGTTTCTGCCACCTGAGCCATCAGATCTGATGCCTGTTGCCAACGATTAGCTATATCCAGCCATTCCGTCCGGCTTTGCGCTCTCTTGCCGTCGATGGAAGCTTTCTCCGCCATTCTCACGGCAGCAACAAATGGGTCTCCTTCAAATTTAGATATATCTGTTCTGTCAGAGACGCTCACAGAGAGATTGGGACTTTGTTGGTTTGGGGATAGTGCTGAAGAGGCCGGCTTTGTTGCTTTTGTTTGCCAATTCTCTTTTGAAGCTAGAACCTTATACACCACCCAGCCACTTAGCAACAGGCATAGGCTGAGAATGACTCCACCTAACATACCTCGCCGCCATTGCCGTCTATCTCGTTCAAAAGGAGAAACTGATGCTTTGAGTTGCGCTCGCTTGAGCGCCATAGTTTTACGCTCCCTTAAGTCTGTCGCCAGACGCTGCAAGGGATTGCGCTTAGCCAAGACGATTTCTTCTACCCAAAGTAGCTGGTTTTCGGGGTCGCGGCTTATTTCTTCCAACCACAGCAACTGCTGTTCTCGAACGATTCGACAATTAATTCTAACGCGACGAATATTCCTGGGCCCGATATTCTGCAAAATCTCGCGAATTTGCGGCACTAAAGTGGATCGCTCGAGCTGTTCTGGGCTCTCAGCTTCGCATAGCATTTGCAATACGCCATTTTCGCGTATTGCTCTGGTTCTGACACCATTAGAAGCCAGCTTTTCATTCATTAGTTGAATAATCGCCGCAACGCTGCCAGAGCGAGCTTGTTTTGCGATTTGATCTGTCGGATCTACCATTTTGGTTTGCCAAATTGCGATAAGCCGATCCTGAAGTTTTGCTTAAATCTTAAATTTAAACTATTAGCTGACTATTCAGGATATTTTATCCAGGAATCTAGTAAAATATTGTGACCGATAGTATGCACCGATCGCAAAGATAGTATACAATCGCCCAGCAAGATACTCCAAAACGTAGGCTATCACCCCTGAATGTTTCTCAACGAATATATGCTTTACTCTGAAGATAGGAAAGCTATTAGGTGCAGCAACTAATGGGCACAAACGTGGAAGTGCTACCCTCTCAGACAGCCTTGCTAGAGCGATCGCTCCTACTGGTGGCAGACAAAATTAATACAGCAACAGCCTTGCGCGGCCAGTGTACGATCGCTCTTTCGGGCGGCAGCACACCTAAATCTCTGTATGAAGCAATAGCGAAGCAAAGCTTGCCTTGGGAGAAAGTACACGTATTTTGGGGTGATGAACGTTACGTGCCGCCAGAGCATCCCGACAGCAATCAAGGCATGGCTCGTCGAGCTTGGTTGGATAAAGTAGATATACCAGCTGCCAACATCCATCCTATGCCTACCGATGCCGCTGACCCAGCAGCAGACGCCCAAAAGTACGAACTGGAGGTGCGAGAGTTTTTTGGCAGTGCCCCAGGAGAATTTCCGGTATTTGATATCGTTTTATTGGGAATGGGGGATGATGGACATACCGCTTCCTTGTTTCCACACACAGATGTGCTGCAAGCTCGCGACCGTGCGATCGGAGTTGGGAATAAGGACGGTCAACCGCGCCTTACCTTCACAGCACCCCTGATTAACCAAGCCCGCTGTGTAATATTCATAGTGGCAGGTGCCAACAAACAATCTGCCTTAGCGCAGGTTTTTGCCCCTCAAGGCGACGATATGGCCTACCCATCCCGGCTGATCGAGCCAGTCGGAGAACTTTGGTGGCTACTAGATGAGTCTGCTGGTGGAAATTTGGGTCTGGCAACCTCACAGTCGCGATCGAATTATTAAGATCCGATCGGATAGCGCCACTTTCCCACTAAAACTCATCGAAGACAATCTCGACGGAAGAGAAAATTTCATGATTGTTTGCCCAAACTGCAATCACCAAAATCCAGACGGAGCGGTTCAGTGCGAAGCTTGTTACACACCGTTACCGGCCACAACCAATTGTCCTAACTGCGGTGCGACGGTGCAGACAGACGCCAGCTTCTGCGGTCAATGCGGCTTTAACTTGCAGGCAACTAATTCTGTCAAAGGAGAAGAACAGACAGCCGCCCCAGGTACGGTCGCGGCTGCGCCGACACAACAAGTGTCGGTACCGGATTTAATCGAACCAGATCCTTTAATAGAACCGTTACCTTTACAAATGAGTTCGCCAGCACCTGTTCCACAAAATCCCGGCATCGAAGCAACCGCTGGAGAAACTCCACCCGCGCCACCGCCAGCGGTCGGTAGCGAACAAGCTCAGGCTGCAAGTCCAGCCAAATCAGCACCATACCCCACTTCCCAAACTCGATTGCAGCAGCAAACAGCAAAGCTTCTGCACCTCCAAACTAAAACGGACATCGAGCTGCCCCAAAATTTACCTATAGTTCATATAGGTAAGCCCAACGATCAAATTCCCCCGGATATAGACGTTTCGGGTTTTCCAAATTCCGAGGTCGTTTCTCGCATTCACGCGGATATCCGGATCGAGGGAGATGCCTATTATATTGAAGATGTCGGGAGTTCTAACGGCACTTATATTAATCACACGCCCCTGCCGAGAGGCAACCGACACCGATTGCGATCGGGCGATCGCATCGCTCTCGGAAAAGGAGACCTGGTGACGTTTCTGTTTCAGATCTCCTAATCGATTCTAGTTATTGCATCCAAAATCAATTGACGCTGCCAATGTGATTACTTTAAACCTGCTGCATCCACTTCAGTCAATCCCGATTCAAAGTTGGACTTTTGATGAGGAATCGGTGATTCGGATTGGGAGAGCTACTGATAACGATGTCATCCTTTACAGTGCCGTAGTTTCACGGCATCATGTAGAGCTGCGACGTCACGGTTGTAACTGGGAAGTTGTGAATTTAGGTGCAAACGGTACCTACCTGGAAGGCAAACGCATTAACGAAGCTGCCATCAGAGATGGAGCCCTGATTCGTTTAGCTCGGTCTGGACCTCAAATTCAAGTATTACTGGGAACATCTAACACTAAAGAGGGGCAAAAAGAGGGACAAAAAAAGATTCCCGCGAAACAATCTCCTAATGAACCCAAACCTGACAAATCCAGAGACACTTTAATTCATCCCAGGTCGGAAGAGCGGGAGGACGCCACCCAACTTGACGCTTAATTTTTACAGTACTTGTCAGAGTTTGCAAATCACCAATTACTAATGTGTTTTTAAGTACAACGACAAATTACCTGTCTCAAAAGAGTAAATCGCACTCTCTAGCTGTGTGCAGTATAACAGCATACAATTGACTGCATCAATGATGTGGTGTGGAAATCATCACACAATTTTATCGCTATGCAGCTCAACGGCCCGCCGATCTATTCCCTAACCCTTAAAAATGCCATCAATCCCCACGCCCTGACCGTCGCTCCTCATACTTCCCTAGTAGAAGTTCTGCACCGAATGGCGAGGGTGAGAAGCAGCTGCCCCGTCAACGGAGAAAATGGGCTGCCGGAAGTTGAGGAGAACGGCGAATCTTCCCAACAAGAGAGGCTGAAGCGAGCTAGCTGTGTTTTGGTGATGGAAGCATCGCAGTTAGTAGGGATATTTACCGAACGAGATATTGTTAGACTTATTGCTGCCGGGATGGACTTAAAAAGTGTAAATGTGGCGGATGTAATGAGCCATCCAGTAGTTACACTTACTCAATCTGATGCTCAAGATATCTTCAGCGCTCTATCCATATTACGTCACCATCGCATTCGCCACTTGCCGATTTTAAGCCAGCAGGGTCAGTTGATAGGGATGTTGACACCAGGAAGCATTCGCGCATCGATGCAACCCGCCAATCTTCTAACACGATTGTGGTCTGTTGCAGACGTGATGACAACTCAAGTGATTCATGCACCATCGACTGCATCAGTATTGAATTTAGCTCAGTTGATGGCAGAGTATCGGGTCAGCTGTGTGGTGATTACCAGGATGGAGGAACAACGGCTGAATATTGAAAATAGCTTAACTCTACACTCCGGGGTGAGAACACCGTACTTTTTGGTGCCCGTTGGGATTGTCACTGAAGGAGATGTGGTGGAGTTTCAGGCATTGGAGCTGAATTTGTCTCAGTTGCAAGCGCAAGATGTTATGAGTACGCCGTTGTTTTGTTTGGGGCCAGATGAATCGCTGTGGGTGGCCCATCAGGAGATGCAGCGGCGACACGTGCGCCGCTTAGTTGTTGCTGGGAATCAGGGGGAGTTACTGGGAATCGTTTCCCAGACTAGCCTGCTGCAAGTGCTGGACCCCACGGAAATGTATGGCGTGATTGAGGCTTTACAGCAGGCGGTAGACGAACGCACCAGTGAATTAAGGCAAACTAATGAGCAATTGCAGAGGGAAATAACTTTTCGGGTCAAGGCGGAGGAGGAACTGCAAAAAGCTCACGATGATTTAAAAAGGCAAGTTGAGGAACGAACTGCGGAACTCCAGGCAGCTAATGCGCTTCTGAAAAAGGATATAGTGAAGCGCCAGCAGGTTGAGGAGGCTTTGCGTAAATCGGAAGCGCAATTAAGAGAACAGGCGAATCAGCTGGCTTTTGCCTTACACGAACTGCAACGCACGCAAGCACAACTGATTCAAACTGAAAAAATGTCTAGTTTGGGACAGCTGGTTGCCGGTGTGGCTCACGAAATTAATAATCCGGTCAGCTTTATCCACGGTAATTTGCCTTACGCCAGTCAATACGTGCGAGATTTGTTGCAATTGGTGTACCTGTACCAGCAGCACTATCCTCAGTCTATTCCGGCTATTCAAGCGCAGGCTGAGGCAATAGATTTGAATTTCTTGCTCGAAGATTTGCCTAAGCTGCTGGCTTCGATGCAGCTGGGGGCAGAACGCATCCGTCAGATTGTCTTGTCTCTGCGAAATTTCTCGCGGCTGGATCAAGCTGAGATGAAGCCGGTGGATTTGCATGAGGGAATTGATAGCACTCTACTGATTTTGCAAAATCGACTTAAGGTAAGGGCTGGTCATCCGGGTATTTTGGTGATTAAGGAGTACGGCGACTTACCACCGGTGGAGTGTTATGCCGGACAGATGAACCAGGTGTTTATGAATATATTGAGTAATGCTATTGATGCTGTAGATGAAAGCGAAAACTTGAAGCGCAGGCAGCAAATTCAGCAATATGTGGATGAAGTTGAACACCGTCTCGGTACGATCCGAATTCGTACTGAATTGCTGAATGCGGAGTGGGTGGCAATTCGGATTGCAGACAACGGGCCAGGAATATCAGAGACAGTACTTAGTAAATTATTCGATCCTTTTTATACGACTAAACCTCCTGGCAAAGGTACTGGTTTGGGCTTGTCTATTAGCTATCAGATTGTGGTTGAAAAACACGGAGGACAATTAAAGTGTTTTTCAACACTAGGCGATGGAACTGAGTTTGCGATCGAAATTCCGATTCGTCAGAAAAATAAATAAGTGTTAGCCAATAGGTGAGTGGTGGCAGTATAAACTTATGCTGGTTAGGGGGATGGGGGAATTGCGGAGGATTTTTTTAGTTGATATGCTGGAGATGAGCATCTAGCCATCTTAACATTTATACACGTATTTATTTGCATATCCAATAGCGGTGATTACCCTAACTCTGCTACATCCAAGCCAGTCTACCCCGGTTCAAAGTTGGACTTTTGGCGGCGAACCTTTAATTCGGATTGGTCGATCGAAAGATAATGACGTAGTGCTTTACAGCGCTGTGGTTTCCCGTAACCATGTGGAGCTGTGGAACAATGGTACTGATTGGGAGATTATTAGTTTTGGAGCTAATGGAACCTATGTAGATAACGAACCGATCACTCAGCGTCAGGTCGTAGATGGTATGATCTTTCGTTTGGGGAGTTCTGGGCCAAAAATTCAAGTTTTGCTGGGAAAAGGAGACCCAAATGCGATAATTAAAAAGACCCAGGAGGAGCGATCGCCATCGCCATCAGCGGATACGGAGGCATCGCCCAGGGAATCAGAGACTTACCTAACAACCCGCAGAATTATAGATTGAGATCGTGCCGATTGGCTTCATTCTTCAGATCGGAGGTAAATTTTTCTCTACGGGCTACATTCACAACTGTTTTTTAGGTGGAATGCGATCGCAGAGGAAAGTCCCGACCACAAGGGTGTATTTACATTTGCTTTTGCCAATCCTTCTGCTGTCCAATTGTTGCAATTTTTCACTATAGAATAGCTTCCTTTCGCTTCGTAAAAGCTACTATAGGATGAGTGACTTTGAGGAATTCTGATTTTTTGACCTTGTGCATCTTGTTGAAAAGTATCGTTAATAAATTGCATTAAATTTAAATAATTTTTACGGCTGACGCGAACGCATTTAATTTCAATATTATGGGGAAGTACTTGATGTTTTTGTACGTGCATGGCGGAGGGTGTGGGCAGGAATAGAGCATTGAAAGTAGTAACAATATTGAGATCGGCTAGAGTAGGTGTTGACATATAAAAGGCTTTATCTCCCCAGCCAAAGCTCAAGTAATTATAATTGGCGATCGCATCGCTACCAATATCTTTAATTGAGATATAATCGCTCCAATTAAATGTATCATTTTTGACTGGAACAACGATATTTGTATGAATTCCTGTGTTAGAAACGCAGATAGTATAATGACAAGCGTTTTGGGAATAATTACACCATTTAGTAGGTGTGAAGTAAGCAATGGTGAGGATAGTGAAAGTTGATAAAGACGAAAATAGAAAATAGCGACATATTTTTTTTAAGCTGGAGAGCTTTCTTCGTGGCGCTGATTTAGTGCTGTGGGGGGACATGGAGTGGCGCTCAAGATGTATACTTATGTAAGGGACGCCCTATTTTAGGGAAAAAGCGGCTTGGTAGGGTACAATAGCAGATATCGCTTAATTCTAAGTCTAATTCAAACAATAGTGCAATTATTATTTAATGTAACTAGGAGTTAGCTTATGAATACAGAACAATCACTTATTCGCCATAGCGAATTGATCGATCGGCTGGTGCTGGATCGCCGCACAGCGGAAGAATTCGGACGTGTTAACAGCCTATGGCTGAATCCTAAAACTAACCAAGTTGAGGGTTTCACCTGTAAGTCAGGTATTTTGGGAAGTAAGAAACGATCGTTTACCTGGGGGCAAATTCAATCAATTGGTGCTGATAGCATAATGGTGGATTTCAACCCCGAAGAATTTGCAGACCCGGAAAAATCTGATGATATATATTCTCTAGTCGGTCATGAGGTATGGACGGAAGCTGGGAATAAGGCGGGTAAGTTAGTAGATTATTTAATAGTTCCGCAAACTGGTGATGTAGTCAATTATTTATTTGCATCTAGCGGTTGGCGTGGCATTTTAAATGTTGTCTACTTGATTGCGCTGACAGATATTCGCAGCATTGGTAGCAAACGGTTGATTGTGAAAAATGAGGCTGTCGAAGAACCGCAGCCATACGGCGGATTGCAGGAAAAACTGGGTCAAGTTGCAGAAATTTTTAAGGAAGATTATAAGAAAACTCAGGCAGAGTTCCAAGCTTTAAAACGGGGGGTACAAGACTTAACTGCACAAGTGAAAGAGAAGGCTCAAGATATTGCCGAGCAGCTAAAAGAGCGAGCGGAAGAGTTAGAAAAAGAAGCGGAAGAAGAGCAACAAAATGCTGCTTTACCTCCGGCGGCGGAAATAATTCAAGTAAAGGCGGAGTTGATAACGGAAGAAGGGGTGAAAAAGTCTGAGGATTTGAGTTGATTGATTTGGGGAGGAAGTGCGATCGCGCTTTTCGTAAAAGCAGTTTAACATAAACCCGGTTTCTTCAAGAAACCGGGTTTATTGTGTGTATTTCAGGGAACGGTATGGAGAAAGGGAAAAAGTGCGATCGCATTCTGATTTTACGATCGAGAAGATACCGCGTTAGTGTTTAATTCATTTCAGTTAGAAGTACCGATATCTGATATTTATGAGAAAGTGAATTTTGAGGAAATCGATCGAGAAGAGGAGGGGGGAGAGTAAGAGCGATCGGCTTCCTCATGTTAAACTAAAAACAAGGCAAGAGTTAAGTTGGGTAAAAATAACCATGACAGCTACTCTACAATCAACACAACAAAGTTACTACACGCCAGAGGAATATTTAGCACTGGAAGAGACAGCAGAATACAAAAGTGAATATCACGATGGAGAGATAGTACCGATGACGGGTGGAACTACAAATCACAATCGGATTGCTAGAAATATGTTAATTGCCTTGAGTTTGCAACTGCGAGGACGAGATTATGAAGTTTTCATCGGCGATGTGCGTTTGTGGATACCTAGATTCAACCGCTTTACCTATCCTGATATGATGGTAATTGCAGGTCAACCTGAATATTACAATAATCGCAAAGATACAATTACGAATCCTCAAGTAATTATAGAAGTTTTATCGAAATCGACGAAAGGGTACGATCGAGGCGATAAATTTAGATTTTATAGAACTATTCCGAGTTTCCAAGAATATATTTTGCTCGACCAAAATCAGATGTTTATGGAACAGTTCTCTAAGCAAGCAAATAAGCGATGGTCTTATAGCGTTTACGACGAAGAAGATACAGCATTAGTTTTTAGTTCTTTCCAGGTGGAAGTATCTCTGGCAGATATTTATGATAAGGTTGATTTTGAGGCTGAGGAACCTGAAGAAGAGGTTGAAGATTTAAAAGAAGATGTAGGGGAATGATATCTAATAAAGATTGCCTTTGTAAAAAAGAAAATATTGCCGGAATGTTTGAGATTTTAGAAAAAATAAGAACTAAACCAGGAATGTACAATCATTTAGGATTTTAGCAATCAGCGATCGCACAATCCAATTCTATTCCTTTTCCCACTCACTAGCTTTCCCAGGATAGAAGGAATCTTCTAAAATTTGAGATAAACTATAAGGACATTCTACTGGAAAAGTACGCCGAGATAATTCTGTTTCCTTCACAGCTAATTCAACACTTTTAATATAAGCTTTCTGTAGTGCTTCTTCCAAATAAGACTTTAAACTGGGATTAACCTCTAGTAATTCAGCAACATCCAGACGTTGAATGCGAATTGTTGCTAACCAACTCCGACTGCGACGTTCGGATTGATATTCCCATTTTAGCAAATGTCCGATTAGCAAGCTCAAACGATTTCGCAGTTCTTGGCGTTGCTGTTTTCCCAAAGATTCGATTTCCTCAATTAAGTTTAGCAGGTCAATTTGACTCCATTGTTGGTTGCGGAGTAAAGAGGCTTGTTCCTGCGTCCATGCGTAGAAGTCTTTTTCGTAAAGGCTTGGTGTAGGTATTGTTGTTTCTGGGTTCGTTTTCGGGAGGTACATCCAGATTTTCTATGTTAAAGATTAGTTTGATTTTAGCGAACTTTGGGGAAAATGTTTAAGCTAAATGTCTTACGAAAAAAACTGTTCGTAATCATCGTGGCTACCAATCCAAAACCAGGTAACTGTATCATTATCCAAAATTCCAACAGCGCGATAACTCCGTGTTATTCTCACAGACCAGATATCTTCTTCATAGTTAATACATTTAAAATGTAAGGATGGATGAAAGGGATTTTCTGACCACAAGCGATAAGCTTTTTTAGCTCTTTGTTTAATCTCCTTATCGAGAGAATTGTAAGCTGTCCAAAAAGAAGGAAGAGTTGCGGACTTCATAACTGGTCATAATCTAATAAGTTTGCCTTTCCTTCTGCAATTTCTTGCTTTGCACGCCGCGCCGCATTTATTAGTTGTTGTTGTGTTTTCTGAAAAGATTTATCCCATTTCATTTCATCTTCCAAATCGGCGATATATTCTCGCAAATGTTCGGCTACTTTCTCTTGCAAAGTTTCCGGTAAAGACTCCATCATGGCTATGACAGTAGTAATTGCTGGAGATGACATAAGTATAATCCTCTAATAGCAAGTAAGGTGTACTTACGATTTAAGTCGATCGTTTAGGAAGAGTACAATCGCACTTTTTTCCCTCAAAGTGAAATCGCCTATCTTTCTTAATTGCAACCTATGTCGTTACGTTATTATTATTTACAACTCATTAAACTCGCAGTTCCAAAAAGAAGTTATTCAAATTTCTTCTTCTTGTTAGTTTTGGTTTTTTACCAGAAAGGGCATCACTTGTGGATGCCCCTACGATTATAACAGACTACGCACCAACTGCTTCTTTCGCGGCGTACATCACTTCAACGGTAATTTGCGCGATGTTCCTTTCGCGGGCAAATTTTTCGGTATTCCGTTTTACTTTACCGCGCACAAAACCGGGAACTTTGTTCAATTCTGCTTGTGCTTCCTTTGTCCAGCCGAGATCGGAATCGGCAGAAATTCCTTTGGTAATTACTTCTTTGGTATCGTGTCCGCCGAAGATTTCCAAGAGGTGATCTTCCATTCCCAAAGTGAAGGAATTGTAGATCAAATCGACTATTTGGTTTGTACCTTCGTATCCGCAGAATGGTTTGTATCCGATCGGGAAGTTTTGAATGTGAATTGGTGAGGCAATAACGCCGCAGGGAATATCCAATCTTTTTCCGACGTGGCGTTCCATTTGCGTACCGAAAATGGCAGAGGGTTCCACTCGTGCGATCGCATCTCCAATTGCACCATTATCATCGCTGATAATCACTTCATCGCAATACTCGCTGACCTGTTCGCGGAACCAATCGGCGTCGTATTTGCAATAAGTTCCCGCCCAAACTACGTGAATTCCCATTTCGCGTGCCAGAATTTTAGTTAGAGCTGCGGCGTGAGTGTTATCGCCAAACACAACAGCTTTTTTACCTGTTAAGTTTTGACAGTCAATGGAACGGGAAAACCAAGCGGCTTGGGAAACGTGCAATGTTTGCTCGTTGATGAAATCTTCGTAATCGACATCCGCGCCTTGTTCGTTAATTACTTGTTGAATTTTGCGAATGCAACGCGCAGTTTCTACCACACCCATCGGCGTGATATCAACATAAGGTGTGCCGAATTCTTCTTGCAGATATTTAGCTGTCATTAACCCGATTTCCCGATAAGGAACAAGGTTAAACCACGCTTTCGGCAAGTTCTTCAAGTTGTTAACGGAAGCGCCTTCGGGTATGATTTGGTTAACTTCAATTCCCAAGTCAGCCATCAACCGTTTCAGTTCGATGCAGTCGTGTTGGTTGTGGAAACCAAGGGTAGTAATACCGATGATGTTAACTGAAGGTTTTTCAGTTTTTCCTTCTGCAAGGTTGCCTTGTTTGCGTGCTTTTTCAATATAGTATTGGACGATTTGATGTAAAGTGCGATCGGCTGCTTGCAGTTCGTTCACCCGATAGTGATTTACATCCGCCAACATCACATCGCCTTTGGCATCCAGTTGAGCCCGATCGACAAAGTTTTGTAAATCTTCTTGTAGAATACTTGACGTGCAGGTCGGAGTCAGCACGATCAAATCGGGATGCTCTTCCTTATCCTTGCGCGTGATATTATCCACCACCCTTTCTTGCGATCCGCGTGCGAGAACGTGACGATCTACAATACTGGCTGTGACTGGGGTGAAATTCCTCTCCCGCTCTAACATCGATCGCATCACGTTAAAATAATCATCGCCCAATGGTGCGTGCATAATCGCGTGGACATTTTTGAAAGAACTGGCGATGCGAAGAGTGCCAATGTGGGCTGGGCCTGCATACATCCAGTAAGCCAATTTCATACTGTTCTCCCTTGCGCTGAAATAAAATATGTCCGATGGAAATAGCTGGACAATTAGTGCTTGATTTTCAAATCGTCTCTGATTTTCTCATCAGATGAATGCTCTCTGTGCAGTCACTAATGAGTATTTTAATCAACCGTCAACCGCTGAAACGCGCTTGCTGGTAGGAATTTAGCTTAAGACTAAAACAATTTATCTGTTGTTTAAGTGCAATAAATCTTAATTGTTACAGAGCAAATAGAGTAGATACATAATTTGAGCGAAAAGTCAATAAATTCAGGAATGTTCCCTGGATATTGGGTTTGCCAGAGAAATCGCGATCGCGCTTTGTCAGCTTTTCGAGAGAGCGATCGCCTGTAGTTATTGCTATCATGATCTAATCGTCTGGCAACTTGCCAAGTCTAAAGGTGCAGTTGTTAACAATTCAGGTTTCGATTATGAACGCTAAATTGTTTGCGCTTATAGGGACTACCGCCGTACTGCTTACGTTTACGGTTGCGGTCGCTTCAACTGAGGCTATACCAGTATCTACTTCTTCCGATTCGTCGATACTTTTGGCTCAAGCCAGAAGGTCTCCGCTGAATCTCACTCCTGAGCAACAAGCACAAATGCGACAAATTCGCCAATCGACTCGCACTCAAATTGAAAATATTCTCACACCAGAGCAGAGAAATCAATGGAATGCGGCGATGGAACAGATGAGAACGAACAGAGGGCAGCGAGGGCAACGCGGTCAAAGCGGTCAAGGCGATCGAGGCAGTCAGCTCGGTCAAATGTTGTCTGCGTTGAACCTCACTCCCGAACAAAAAGCACAAATCCAACGAATTAGTCAAGAATCAAAGCAAAAAATGGATGCTATTCTGACTCCAGAGCAACGGCAACAAATGCAACAGATGCGTCAAAATCGCCGTCAGTATCAATAAGAATAGAGAAAAAATCAAGTGGGAGTCGGTTTAGGAGAGAGATGGGAAACATATGTCCAATTTTCTAAACCGACTCGACAATTTAGCGCTGAAAAATTCAATATTTTTACCTATTGCTATTAATTGATTTTTTGTGCTAAGATGTCAATACGATAATGGGAATCTGTGCGCTCATATAACCTCGTAACTATATAGCTATATAAAGCTAAATTAAGATTAGAGAACCCTTGCTGCACAAGGACTCGTGCCAAGGGAAAGATTAGTGAGAAGAACCGCGTAGAGTTTCCCTCTGAATTTCCAGCAAATCGCGAATACCTTTTTCAGCACAATCTAAGATTTGGTTTAGCTGGGAACGGCTAAAAGTACCATCCTCTGCGGTTCCTTGAATTTCGATGATGCCGAGATTTTCATCCATAACAATGTTAAAATCTACCTCGGCGGCGACATCTTCCGGATAGTTTAAATCCAAAAAAGGCTCACCTTGCAACAGTCCTACGGAAATAGCGGCCACTTGCTGACGAATCGGAGATACAGCCAGCTTACCCTGCTGCATCAACTTTTCCACAGCATCAGCCAACGCGACAAATCCTCCAGTAATGGCGGTAGTGCGCGTCCCCGCATCTGCCTGGATCGCATCGGCATCCACAATAATAGTGCGTTCCCCCAGCGCGTGCAAATCGACAGCCGCTCTTAAACTGCGACCGATCAGTCGCTGAATTTCCTGAGTGCGTCCGGATAACTTCAGAAATTCTCGTTCTTGACGTTGGGGAGTAGCGCCCGGTAGCATTCGATATTCAGCCGTCAGCCATCCCTTGCCAGTGCCCTCTAAAAATCTGGGGACACCTTCTTGAACAGTCACATTACAAAGAACTTGAGTATCGCCGCAATGGGTAAGAACAGACCCCGGTGCAAAGCGAGTAAAATTGCGCTCAAATCTAATGGGACGCAGTTGATCTGATTGTCTTCCATCAGGACGGTGCCAGGACATTGTGTTTGCTTGAAATCCTTAATTAGGATACAGCTTTTGGAGATGTCTAATCATTATTTTTTTAGTTGCGATCTTCACAATTATATTTAAATTTCCAAACAATATTTAAATATAATGTTCCAAATATCACTCCGTATAAACCGTCCTCGCCCCTAGCTTGTCCGCGATCGGATAGCGAAAAGCTACTTAAATCTTATTGTCAGGACTTACGTCAAGTCTGTATAGAGGTAAGCTATTTCTGGGAATAGGTTTACTTCTACTGCCAAAAATATAAATTTGCCAATCCCTGACTGACTATTATTGGCATCCCTGCCATAAGTTCTTTGTCCATAAAATTATGTTGCCGATCCAAATGCTATTCCGGCTTCGTAGTGCTTTAGAAAAGCCCAAGCGATCGGAAATGTTTTTAGTAGCAAAATAATGCTAATCAGGAATTTAAAATATTGTCAGGTGGTATAGTGCCAAACAAATTATATTTTTGTTTCACCTGCCAGATTTTGAATTCTGAGCAAAACAAATAGTTTTAACCCGGTAACACCTACTCTAGAGGTGGCCGGTTTTATTATTTACACAGATGATTTAATTGCTGCAAAATTTGCTCTTGCACTTGTTGTGGCGGTTGATGACCATTAATGCTTAAAAGTTTCTGACGACGTGCGTAATAATCGAGAATCAGGCCAGTGCGCTCTTGGAATAATTCTATCCGACGCTGAATAATGTCGGGCAGATCGTCGGTGCGCGATCGGTCCAGAGATCGACTCATCAACACCGATTCTGGCACATCCAGCCAAATTGCCCAATCCAAACGCTGTCCCATCTCATCCAACAAAAAATCTAATTCCTCAGCTTGGAAAGCAGTGCGGGGATAGCCATCAAGTACCCAACCGTTGGCGACATCGAACATCAGCAACCGCAGACGCATAAACTCAATCATCGTCGGGTCGGGTACTAACTCGCCCTTTTCCACAAAAGGTTGCGCCTTGATACCCAACTCTGTCCGGGCGGCGATTCCTGCTCGCAGTATATCACCAGTGGAGATCGCAGGGACATTCAAATGACTTGAGAGTCGTTGTGCCTGAGTTCCCTTACCGGCACCTGCACCTCCTAAAATTACCAGTCTCACAGCATCCTACTCCCCTAGAAAGTGGAATCTCAAATCAACTCAAGCTTATCATCAAACTTGTGAAGCCCAAACAAACCCGATTTCTTGGCAAAATCACCAGTTTAACTGGTTAACATCCGCCAAGAAACCTCGTTTCGACACCCACAGTGCCTAAGTTCCGAGTCAAATCTGGCTATTGACGTATCTATATATATAGTGTTTTACTAAGTAAACTAATCTAAAATTACACTAGATATTGTCAAGCAAACCGCCCAGCAGCACTACTAAACCATGCTGTCAAGCGCTTTGTTACCCATCAATTGTTGACCTATGGTAGCCCAGCTAGAAACCCCAACTCTTCATACTGACCCTCGCCTATTCCCCGTAGTGGAAGGATTGGTGCAAGTGTTCACCTCCTCTCACCGCACCTTTTTTACCAGCGTCATGGCGCAAGCGCTGAGAATTGCCGGACAGGGAACTCCCGTTTTGGTGGTGCAATTTCTCAAAGGGGGAATCAATCAAGGACACGAACGACCGGTGCGATTGGGAGAGTATTTAGATTGGATTCGCTGCGACTTGCCTCGCTGTATCGATACGCCACATCTGGACGATGGGGAGATGCGATCGCTCCATCAATTATGGCAATATACCCAAAAAGTTATCTTTGAAGGCAAGTATTCTCTGGTAGTTCTGGATGAATTGAGCCTAGCGATTAATTTTGACTTAATTTCAGAGTCGGAGGTACTCGCTGCGATCGAAAGACGCCCCAGTCACGTAGATATCGTTTTGACCGGCCAGGAAATGCCAGAAGCGATTTTGGAACTCGCAGATCAAGTTACCGAGATTCGCCGCAGCCACAGACCTTAAAAAATGTCTCAGTTTGCGGTATGCTAATATCCCTATTGGAATTACCTGTCAAACTGTGATTAAGAACGATATCTGGATTACTGAAATGGCTCAAAAGGGAATGATTTCCCCCTTTGAGCCAAAATTAATCCGAGAAGTAGAAGGAAACTCAGCTTTACCGTTACGTCCTGTCATCAGCTACGGTCTTTCTTCTTATGGCTACGACATACGTCTCTCTCCTGTAGAATTTCGCATTTTTCGCCATATTCCTGGCACAGTAGTCGATCCAAAAAACTTTAATTCTCAAAATCTAGAGCGAACGCAACTTCACACAGATGCCAGCGGTAGTTACTTTATTTTACCTGCACATTCCTATGGTCTTGGAGTTGCCTTAGAAAAGCTAGAAGTTCCAGAAAATATTACTGTTATTTGCATAGGAAAAAGTACTTACGCACGTTGTGGAATTATCGCAAATTTAACTCCGGCTGAAGCAGCATGGCGGGGTCATTTGACTTTGGAATTTTCTAACTCCTCCAGTGCTGATTGCCGAATTTATGCTAATGAAGGTGTGGTGCAATTGCTATTTTTGGCAGGAGAACCATGCGCGATTAGTTATGATACTCGTCAGGGTAAATATCAGGATCAAGCAGAGGTGGTAACTCTCGCTAGAGTTTGATTTTTAAATAAACGACGTTTGAGTTAAATTGAGTAGGATGCGTCAGAGCGATAAGATTAATTATTTTTCCCAAAATGCTGCTATCTGACGCACCCTACAGCTGGAAAACAACCTCAAAATTAATAACTAACAGCTTGAGTTATTACTATTATTCCTAATTTCATTGGTATCTTCAAGGTGCTAACCTGGCTTTACCAAGGCGATTAATTTCGTACCACTCTGCAATTGCTGGCACCCAATCTTGAAAGTGTGGCCACATCAGTTCGCATAGTTTTTGAATTTCCAATTGTGCATTTTTCTTATTTCTCAAGTCGCAAAAATGCAGAAAAGACCTTAAATTAAAGCTGACCACAAAATGCTGGCGGTAATCAAAAGGTAACTTACCTCTGGCGTGTTCCTCAGACATCCCTGCCTCAACATCAGCTTTGTATCGCCTTGCTGCTTCGATGCACCATTTTAAATCTGCTTGCCGTTGCTCTAATGAATAATAGTATTTTTTACCTTGACGGTCAGTGTAATCACCCACTGGACGAAGATAGAAAACTTCTTCTATATCTTTCTTGCCTTCTGCTACATCAATAAATTGATTGCCTGTATACCGAAATGACTGCACATCAAAGGATACCCCAACACGATGAGTCCGCGCTTGCTGCATTACGCTATGAGGAAAATAACCGCAATTAAACACAATCTGGGGATGCTCTAATGGGCCATAATGTCCCCTTTCACCCGCTAAAAGGCGCTTGACAATAATCTCACCGCAGCTTGACTCTGAAGGCCACGAGTCGCGCTCGTCAAACACAAAAGCCTCTGTATAATCTTGGTGGAGAGCGGCATAGACTACCTGCTGAGGATTTGGTGTTTTGGCAATAACTTCTACTCGAAATCGATCCATTAGACTTTTACAATTTGTTGACTGCGCTCAGAGTGTTTGCAGCACTAATGAGCATTTATGATTGTCTCAGAAAACGGTAACTTCTAACAACTCCAAATTCTAATCAAAATTTTCCTCAATGAACGTTACTATTTTTTCTCGAACAGTCTCTTTATCCTGGGTGCCATCAACTTGGAATACTAAACCATCATAGTTGCTAAATATCTCTTGATAATTCTTTCTCACTTTAGCGAGTTTTTCTTGATTTTCGTATATTTCTTTGACCGATCGATCTCCGATCCTCGTCACCCCCAACTCGGCGGGTATATCAATATACACTACTAAATCCGGATTGGGAAATTTTTGATTTAACCTGCTGATAAATTCCCTATCCTCTGGCGTATGCCAATTATATGCTAAAGAAGAAAAATAATATCTAGTACCGATAACTGTTAAATTATCCTTAAGTAACTTATACACCCCGTCCACTTCATTGTATAGGTGATCGTGGCGATCGGCTGCAAATAAATAAGCCATTTGTTCGTCAAACTTCTGGGTATCGTTAACAAACAATACCCTTTTCTTCATGGCCTGCCGAATCAAATTGCCGATCGGCCCATTCGACGGCTCGCAAGTTAACACCGCCCCTCGACCTTTAGCTGTAAAATAATCCTTCAGCAGAGCAGCTTGGGTCGAAGTGCCAGAGCCATCGATGCCTTCAAAAACGATAAACAAATTTTTCATTTTCTGTAGCCTTGCACCTTTAAAATGCTATCCTAATCCTTTTGTTTGATCAGGATTAGGCAATTCCGGCTATCCGCACATCTTTCATAACTCACCCGATCGGTAAGGCGTCGCATCAAAAACCAACCATAGCCGCCTTCTTGTAGTTTACCCGGTTCCGGCTCCGGTAACGTATCCGGATTAAACGGTTTACCTTTATCCCAAATGCGGATTTCCAGGCGATCTTCCCATATACTCAGCTCAATGTCGATCGGCGTTTCTGGCGGCAAATTCTTGTGCGCGTGGCGAACGGCGTTAGTAAATCCTTCGTCAAAAGCTAATTTGATGCCATCATATTCTTTGCCCAACCAGGCAAGCTTAGACTTATTCTGGAAGCAGAATCTGTCAAACCATTGGAGAACTTGGTTGAGGATGGTTAAATCGCTCTTAACGGTCAAATTGCCTTTTTGTAACATTCCTTCGCATTTCCACCATTTCATTGAAGTAAGAAGCATATTAAATCCCTAAATTTCAAACTTTGCCTTGAACTATGTATTAATCTTTAATAGTGGCATAGAAGGAAGAAAATCTGCCAACCCCAAATAACGAATACCATCCGGCTTAGTTTCAAAACGACAGGGCAAAACTTCCACTCCTCGTGCCACTGCTTCTCTTAACAGTTTGCCATAAACAGTGTCGGCAGAATCTCCAGGCGCAAAGTGAGTGCAGTCACCGCGATTGATAAAATAGAGCATCACCGCTCGCGCTTCGGGTAGTAGCCGCATCAGTTCTCGCAAGTGCTTCTGTCCCCGCGTCGTTTCCGTATCGGGAAATAGCGCCAGTCTCTCTTTTGCCCAAGTAGTATTTTTTACTTCCAAATATATAGGTCGTTCCAAATCAGTTCCCGTCAACAAAAAATCCACACGACTGCTTTTATCCAAACCGTAAGGCACTTCACCTCGAATCTGGCTGTAATTTCCCAGTTGCGGAATTAAATGTTTTTGTAAAACTAGCTTCACTACTTGGTTTGGTAGACCGGTATTCACTCCTACCCAAGTCGGTTCGTTATCCGAAACTTGAATCATTTCCCAGGTATAAGGCAATTTGCGTTTGGGATTGTTGCTTAAAGAAACCTGTACCAAACTACCGGCAGTGCAGACCCCCGTCATCGGCCCGGTATTCGGACAATGAGCTGTAATTACCTCACCTGTAGCTAATTCTATATCTGCAAAAAAACGCTTATAGCGTTTAAGCAAAATGCCGGGATAGAGAGTTGGGTAACAGTAAATCCGATCGTATGTCATCAGTAAAACCCCGATTTCATTCTTGACTTCATCGCTTTGGCAGCTAAAGCATAGCCACCATCTGCACCATCCACAAAATGTACTTGGCGACCGTTGCGCTCAAATACCAGACAGGTCATGATGGCGCGATCGGAGATATGTAAACCATAAACTAATTTCCCCTCTTTATATAGGTTATCTAAAGATTTTGTCAATTTTTCGCTTTGCAAAGTATTACCTGCAATAACCATACGTAACATATCATCAAACTTTTTGTAATCTGTTGCGGCAATTAAGTTTTGCTTATAATTGCCCCAATCTGTATCCCGTGTTTTAACTTTAAATCCCATCAAAAAAGCTCCTAAATAGTTTTCCAATTTAATCTTTGATAGATATATTTGTCGAGCTAACCAACTGCCTGACTGGGAACGAAGGTTGACTTCTTTGAACAATTTATTTTCATTAAACGAAAGATTGAGAGATTCGGCAGATACCGGATGAAGATCGGCTTCCTCACCGTAAATCTCTTTAATAATATGTAAAACGTCTTTGTAAACCGAGCTAATTTCTACCAAATCATCGCTGATTGCCATCACCAACAAACTCACGATCTCCCCATGTTTGCTCGGTATATCTTGCCAGCGACACTCCAAACCAGAAAAATCTGCTTGGCTAGAACCAACAACATTATGAAGGCGGTAAATATCAGCAGTTGCAGCATTTTTAACCAAGTCGTTGGCATAAGCTAGACCGCCCCCGGTAAATACCGCTTGGGTGTAATTTTCAGAAATTTTTACCTTAGCTACTTTCACATCATAGTGCCTTTCTATAACTACATACCCTGGAACTATGCCAATCCGTAAATCAAAGTCAAATTCATTTTTAGCTAAATGTCGTGTAGCTAGTAAAGCTCCCTGCACTGCCGACAAAAGAGTTGGGGGAATTAAAATTGTAGCGCCATCACCGCCGAATACGAAGGGAATATCGATATTTTTAGCTATATTTAAAATAGCAACAATAGAAGCCGCGCCAATTAAATTAACATCTTTGTAACGGCCTGACTCAATCGCTTTAGTAGAACCAGCAATATCCGTGACTATAATCAGCCAATCTTGAGGAACAGAAACAAAATTCCGGAAATCCGTGATGTCCAGAAAATTTTCTAAACTAGGTAAGTCGGCATAGAAAGTTTCGGCGGACATACTGTTCGGACTTGCCAGATTCACGATTGAATAGTACAACTACCTTTAGTCATTTTTAACATTTTGTGTCTGCAATCAAAAAACCCTCTCGAACTCTGGCTGGAATTGCGGGAATTGTCGCAGTTGCAACCTTAATCAGTAAAGTGTTTGGCTTGGTACGCCAGCAAGCGATCGCCGCCGCCTTTGGAGTCGGTGCAGCCGCCAACGCCTACAGCTACGCCTATATTCTCCCAGGTTTTTTGTTAATCTTGCTAGGCGGCATCAATGGGCCATTTCACAGCGCCGTAGTCAGTGTACTGGCAAAGCGCGGTAAAGAAGAAGCCGCTCCCATTGTAGAGACAATCACAACTATTGTTGGTGCAGCTTTGCTACTGGTGACGATCGCCACCACGATCTTTGCCGAACCGCTGATCAACTTAGTCGCACCGGGACTTAGCGATACATCAGGGGTAGGTTCCCTCACGAAAGCGATCGCCATCCAACAACTTCAGATTATGGCACCGATGGCGCTCTTTGCCGGACTGATCGGCATCGGTTTTGCCACCCTTAACGCCGCAGATCAATATTGGCTACCCTCCATCAGCCCCCTATTTTCCAGCATCACAGTCATTGGGGGAATTGCCGTTTTAGCAATGCAGCTGGGCCACAAAATTACCCTCCCCGAATACGCCATCCTGGGAGGACAGGTTTTAGCTGTAGGAACCCTTGCCGGTGCATTCTTGCAGTGGTTAGTGCAGGTAGTGGCCCAGTGGCGAGCGGGTTTGGGAACATTGCGCCTGCGCTTCGACTTCCAGCATCCTGGCGTGCGCGAAACAATCAGACTCATGGGGCCGGCCACTTTTTCCTCCGGGATGATGCACATAAACGTTTACACCGACTTATTCTTTGCATCCTTCATCCCCAAAGCCGCCGCCGCCTTAAGCTATGCCGGATTGTTAGTGCAAACGCCTCTAGGAATTATTTCCAATGTTTTGTTAGTACCTTTTTTACCCATATTTTCCCGACTCGCCGCCCCGGAAGATTGGCCGGAATTAAAAGTGCGAATTCGTCAGGGATTAATTCTCACTGCGCTTACCATGTTACCTCTGGGTGCGATCATGGTTTCCCTTTCCGTCCCAATTGTACGAGTAGTTTACGAACGGGGAGCATTCGATCGCGACGCATCCAAATTAGTAGCATCCCTGCTAGTCGCTTACGGCATCGGGATGTTTTTCTACTTAGGTCGAGATGTACTGGTGCGAGTATTTTATGGTTTGGGAGATGGAGACACACCTTTTCGGATCAGCGTGTTCAATATCTTTCTCAAAGCTTTGTTGAATTTTATTTTTGTGCAACCTTTTGGCGCACCCGGTTTGGTTCTTTCCACAATGGGAGTAAACCTCACCTCAATGGTAATGTTGTTGTGGTGTCTCAACCGCAAACTCAACGGTTTGCCCTGGCGCGAATGGGGAATACCGTTAATATGGTTGACTGCTGGTAGTGCGATCGCAGGTGTCACCAGTTGGGGTACGAATTGGGGTTTGCAACAAATTTTGGGCAGCGAAGGTTTGCTAATTCAACTACTGCAATTAAGCGTCGCCGGGTTAGTCGGCTTATGCCTATTCGCTGTATTTGCCATTCAATTGAAGTTGCCAGAAGTCGATATTTTTGTCTCCCGTATCCGCCAACGATTTTTCAGAGGGTCTAAGGGCTAGTTTTGAGTTTTGAGTAAGTAGTAGGGTGGGCATTGCCCATCCTACTCCCTAAATTTTGCTAAATATTCATCAAGCAAATTTATGTCTATCCTCTACCCTGTCCTTGATGATTTTCTTCCCGATTACAAAGTCAAAGAAGACTTGTTAAATATATTGTGGGAAGATGACTTAGAGTGTGAAATTGATTTAGAGACAGGGAAAATTAAAGTACCTCGCGATACTCTCCTAGAAGTCATTTCTAAAAGTTACAGACAGAACAATTACCAAATAGGTTTTGGTAATTATTATGCTGCTCAAGTTGCGATTGGAGGTGTAAAAAAACAAGAATCTGGTATCTTATATCCAGTTTATTGCTTTGCAACTCTTTTTTATAACAGGGAGCGAGATGTTATCACTACAGATGTTCATCCCGAAATGCGGTAACATATTGGTAAGATCGCCACAGCAGCACTAAGTAATAGGGTGGGCAATTCCCACCCAAACCGCTACATTTTGCGTTGATATTCTTCCAAAATATCCATCAAATTCACCTGACTGGCTGTCGGTATCAAATCGGCGAGCGGAATTTCTCTTTTTCCGCCTATCTTGACAGGAATATCTGACAGAATTTGTAGCACCTTACTTTCTTCAAGAGAATTATTCTGAAGCATGGGATATACCCGTTCCGCGAGGGGGGTGTGTAAATGTGCTTCCCGCAAGTAGAGATGCCACTTGGCAATGTCGATATAAACATTTTCGCCTATTTCGGCGGCCAGTTTTTCGATCGCTTCAGAAGTATTGGTTTTTGCCATAGGACTTACTCCGATAAAAAGCTACCTCGATCCTAATTGAATCAACCCCAGTCCCGGCGTAAATCCCTGCTTAGCAAGATTTTTCAATCTATCCTTGGGGAGATTTTGTGGGCGTTTCCGATGTCAGTTGCGGTTGGGAGTAGTTTGCGATCGCAAAAATATACACAGCATGGGCCACCAAAACCAGCGCCCATCCACCCGTCACCCACTTGGCCCAAGGCCATTCAGCATTTTTCAGGATATCGAAAAACCATATACCGGAATTACTAGCAGCAAAAATTGCGACATGGGTGGCGAAGTTCATGCGGTCATCGAGTTTGCGGAAAGCGGGGTCATTGCGATCGGGTTTGCGGGGCCAACGAGGAGGCATAGAATATTTCTATCGAGTGAAACAGAGTTAGTACTTATCTAGATTGTAGGGTAAGACTGAATAATTCTTTTGATTGAACTGATAAAATGATAAAAACTGCGGGAGCGTGTGTTTTCAATATTCAAATAAGGTGCTATTATTCTCGAACCGTTTATCTTCTGGTATTCAGGTACAAGGGATTTCAATTCTTGTGATGGATTTCCAAGCTCATCGGGATTTCGGAATTTCTTTTCATTTTGTCGTGAGGAAAGATTGGGTTTCTCATAAGCTTTTTCCACCGCCTCTAGATCGGAAAGATACCAGCTTTCCAGTTCGCGACAGGCAATACGTACAATAGCTTGAGACTTATTTGCTTCTTCGCATTTTTGTTTAAGTTTCGTTTTAATATCTTGGCAGTTGCCAGAATCTCGATCGCGCAAAATAATAAATGTTGCATCCGGATTCTTATATTTTTGTAGTTTTCGTACCATCTGCTTTTCTAGGTCTTGTTTACCTTCAAAAACAATATACCTAACAAATATATCCAGTTCTGCCGATATTATCTTCGGTAAAATACCTTCAATCATTACTTGTGCCGATAGTTCTTCTAGTAAGAAAACAAGCTCTCTCATAGCGGATCTGCCCCTTCAAAAAAACCCTGTCGCCAGAGATAGCCGAGTTTATCTCCATCATTCATGTAAGCTTTGATTTGTTCATCTTCACTCGCTCGCTTAACGAATGTGTAACCTCTTTCTTTTTTTAGCCAAAATACTTCTTCAAGTTCGCAACCATTTAAAAAATCTGGAGAATGAGTAGATACAAAAACTTGACCTCCCCGGCGTGCATAATCCCTAAATTCTTCTGCAAGTTCGTTAAGTAGTTTCGGGTAAAACTGGTTTTCTGGTTCTTCCACACATAGCAGTGGATGCGGCTTTGGATCGTACAAAAGCACTAAATAAGCAAACATTTTGAGCGTCCCATCAGAGACATATCGCGCCAGAAAAGGGTCTTGAAAATCGCCGTCCTTAAACCGAAGCAGTACCCGCCCTTCTTCAGTAATTTTTGCATCAACCTGAGTTATACCAGGAACTCGCTGTTTCAGCTTTTCAATGATTTTATTAAAAATATCACGATGCCTATTATACAAAAACTGTGTCACCAGCGCTAAGTTTTCACCCTCTTTTGAGAGATGTTCGGCATAACCAGATTCCCTTTCCGGTCGCGCTTGCTGGATGTGAAAATCGGAAATATGCCAGTTTTCAAGCAAATCACCAATGGCTTTACTTGCCGGAAATTGTTCAAATTGCGCCAAACCTTTCAAGGCCAGAATATCTGGAGATTTCATTTCATATTTTTCCCATCTTAACTCTGTGCGATCGGTAATTCGATCGGGTTGATTGATAACAGCTTCTCCCTTACCTTTACAAAAATCCAGAAAACGCCAAGCCTGACCTTTACTATCCTCTTGGTATTGGAGAATCTCTTTTTCTATTATAGGGCGATCGTCTTCTTCGTTTATTTTTAAAGAATAGGTAACTAATGGGGATTTATCATCTTGACTAAACTTTAATTCAATTTCTATCGCTCCTGTTGAATTCCGGCTTCTTACTTCCTGAAATCCTCTCGCGCCTCCTAATTTGGTTAGGGCAATATGAATGTTATCAGTTAAAGCATCTTTGAGAAAACTGAATACGTTAAAAATGGTTGTTTTACCTGTACCATTTGCACCGACGAAAACGCACATTTTAGGAATCTTTTTGATTTCAAGTTCTCTGAAAGCTTTAAAATTTTTTAGGCGGATACTTTCGATTTTCATAACTCACTATTACGCGCTTGTGTATACGGATAGATTATGATGAAATTCTGGATGACTAAACTACTCCATTCCACGACTCTGCAATTTATTAGCAACTCTGATTTCGGCTAAACTTTTTTTATATTTCTGGTTTATCTCTAGAGTAAAATCAGCTAATTCCTTCATTTGATGCTCGGTAATTTTAGCCAGTTCGCGCAGTTCTTTCATTTTGGCTAATTCGCCTTCACTCATAGATGGTTGTGTCATCCTCAGTCCTCCAAAGGAGTTTTAAGTTGATTAGCATTCATTTTAGCTCAGTGAAATCAACCGCCATAAATCAACCTAAAGATAGATAGCGAAAGCTCCTAGTTCCTCAGTAATCTAAATGTAGATGGAAAAAAGTAAGATGCGATCGCACCTGTCAGCACGATCGCCAAAACATCAGCAGTCCTCAATCAAAAAAAAGATAACCGCATTCGAGAAATATTTATCTCGAACTTATTACTTTGATTCAGTTAGAACTACTACTGCTCAATCCACACGGAAACCGAACCACCATCGCAGGGAAACTCGCCCCAGCCCTCCTCATTAGTATGCACAGGTTCCTTGATATATTCCATTAAGTCAACAAAAGTTGAGTTAGGTTTACCCACCTCCATCCACTTGCTGCCACCTGGGCCATCGCTCATCATCACAGCCATTCCCTTGGGATGTTCGGAGTCGCCCAAGCGCGTCCAGCCGATAATATTGGGATGGTCGAAGTAATCGTACTGAGGCCCGTAGCCATAGTGTTTGCGAGCGTAAAGAAACTTATCGATCGCATAACGGTGAGATTCCATCTTGATGTGAATCCCTTTATCGTCATACTCTGCGCCGTAATAGTCAGCATAGAAAACACAGGGATAACCTTCCTGCCTCAATAGAATCAAAGCATAAGCCAAAGGCTTAAACCAAGAAGCCACAAACGATTCCAACGACTGCAAAGGTTGGGAATCGTGGTTTTCCACAAACGTCACCGCCAAAGAAGGCTGTTGCTGCATCAGAGTGTTATTCAGAATATGCCGCATATCGTAGTGTCCCGCCGCTTGGCTAGTAGTATGGAAATTGAAGTGCAACGGCACATCAAAAAGGGACATTCGGCCACCAGTATTATTGATATACCAGTGCAGCGTTTCCAGATCCGATGTCCAGTACTCACCGACAACAAAGAAATTGCGTTGAGCGTATTGGCGCATTTCATCCAACCAGTCTACAAAAAACCAGGAAGAGATGTGTTTGATCGCATCCAGTCGGAAACCATCTACACCTGTGGTGTCCAGATACCATTTGCCCCAGCGTGCTAATTCTTCCCGCACCTCTTCACTTTCCATATCCAAGTCACACCCTAGCAGAAAAGCGAAATTGCCCTGTTCCAGACTGACAAAATCGTCAAAGCTTTTACCTTCCAGCAGATAAACGGTGTTCAAATCCTCCGGACGCTGGTGATTGTAGTTAACCGCATCAAAATGCCACCAGTGCCACTCCATAGTAGAATACTTGCCTTTGCGACCGGCGAATTTAAAGTATGTGTAGGCTTCGATTTCCTGAAGTTCGCCGCTTGGGGTACTGCGATCGTGTCCGTAGAATGGTGTCGCCTTCACCATTTCCGTCTCATCCGCACCATCCTTGTGGTTGAGAACCACATCGGCATAAACTTCAATTCCTTCAGCTTGTAATGCCTTAATGGCAGCCAAGTACTGTTCGCGGGTGCCGTACTTTGTTCGCACACTCCCTTTTTGGTCAAATTCACCCAAATCGAACAAATCGTACACCCCATAGCCCACATCCTCCGCGCCGCTTTTGCCCTTGAAAGCCGGTGGTAACCACAGTGCTGTAAACCCCGCTTCAGCCAATTCTTTTGCTTTATTCTGCACTTCCTCCCAATAAGTACCATCGTTGGAGTTATACCAATGGAAATACTGCATCATCACGCCATTAGTTTCTGCCATATTTACGCCTAAAGATAAGGTTTCGATTGCAAATCGCTAAAAACGAGTCATAAGTCACCTGTTTTCCCAACTTGGATTCACAGACAAACTTAAAACTGCGTGACATACTCCCGACGCTCACCTTAACAGGTAGAGCGCGGGGCTGCTTGCGGTTATAGCTCAAATTATCAACATTAAAGCAGTTTTTAGAAGAGTTGCCAGTTCTGGCAATTGGCAGGCTTGTTGAATTCTCTAACTTTCTTGCCGATAATCTCCCGATTTCCCACCGGTTTTACTCAGCAAACGAATTCCTTCAATCTGCATCGATTTCTCTAAAGCTTTTGCCATATCGTATAGGGTGAGCGCTGCTACCGACACCGCCGTCAGCGCTTCCATTTCCACCCCCGTTTCCGCCTTAGTCTTGACTTCCGCCCGAATTTGATATCCCGGCAATTCCGAATCGGGCGTTATTTGCACTTCTACTTTAGAAAGCGGCAGGGGATGACACAAGGGTATCAATTGGGCAGTCTGTTTCGCAGCCATAATGCCAGCTAACCTCGCCGTTCCCAATACATCTCCTTTGGGGGCATTACCAGCTTGTATCGCTGCCAATGTTTTAGGCAACATCCGCACCTGACCGGCTGCTACTGCCTGCCGCACGGTTGCCTCTTTGGCTGAAACGTCCACCATATGGGCTTCGCCGCGATCGTCTAAATGCGTCAGTTTATTTTCAGAAAATTGTTGCATTATCTAATTAGCCTGTGTTACTATAAATTTCTGGCAAGGGCTTGTAGCTTAGTGGATTAGAGCGTGTGGCTACGGACCACAAGGTCGGGGGTTCGAGTCCCTCCAAGCCCGTCCCAAATAAAAAAATAAAAGTAAAAAGGCAAAAGAAGCAAGCTTTTGCCTTTTTACTTTTATGTTCGCTCAAGCGCTCGATAATTAGGGGATATTTGTCGAGCCAATCCAAAATCCAAAATTAGATGTCCCCAGTTCCGAATGACCTTATTTCCTGAAAGGCATACATATCTTTTTCCTGTCCCAAAGCAAATCTGAGAGAATGAGCTAAATCTTTGCTACCGGAAGTGATGAAAATGAGCAAAGCTAAAGTAACCAATCCGGTGCAAACAGCGAAAATGTTCGCGTAGCCGATATACTGGGCAAGAGAACCAAAAGCAGGCGCTGCGATCGCTGCCCCCAAATCGAACCCGCTAATGCAGATAGCAAAAACCCGCCCTCTTTCTAGAGGAGAAGAACGATCGGACAGCAAAGCAACCATCATAGGCAGCAACGTTCCCAAACCGGCACCTTCAATTAAACCAGCTAACAAAAAGCCGATCGCACTTTTCGCCTGCCACAGCATCAACATTGCCACACAATAGCAGAGAATACTAGCTGTGATAAACAGTCCCCGTCCGTAGCGATCGGAAGCGCGACCGATGAAGACCCGGACGCTGAAACTCGAGATTGCAGTAGCGGTGTAAAACCACCCAGCATTCAAATCCACCTTTGCCGCCGCCACATACAAAGGTACAAACGTACTCAAAGCCCCAAAACCAAAACCAACCAGCAACAGCACTAAAGATGGAATCACCAAAGCCGGATCGGTCAAAATTTTCCATATAGATTTGACCTGCGCTTGTCCAGAAATATCCAGTTTTTCCAATCTTTCCTGACTTTTCAGTTTCCTTGCTTCTTTTATCAGACCAAGACCAAAGTAACTGCTAATTCCCAATGCAGCGGCGAAGAGAAACAAGCGATCGTAACCCGCCCCAGCCTGTAGCAATCCCCCTATTGCTGGGCCTAGTGCTATCCCGATCGGAGTTACCAGACTCATATACCCGATCAACTCACCTCGTTGGCCGATCGGCGACAAATCTACCACCAAAGCAGTATAGCCAGTAGTAAAGGCAGCAATAGCGATCCCGTGAAAAGCACGAATTGCGATCAGCAGGGGGATAGACTGCACGAACAAGTAGCCAAAAGGTGCGATCGCAGCCACAAAAGCACCCAGCAACAACACCAGTTTGCGACTGCGGCGATCGGCCAACTTTCCTAGCCAAGGACGAAATAATAACAGCCCGATCGCAAAAGCTCCCATGACAATTCCTACCTGTCGATCCGTACCCCCTACGTGCTGGACGTAGAGAGGCAGCGTCGGCAGCAGAGAACCCATGCAAGTCCAAAACAATAAGCCAGAAGCGAATAATATCAGTAAATTACGTCGCTCTGGCGGTTCAAGAGTCCAAAAAACTTTCACAGGTTAATTAGTAATTGATAATTCTTCATTGCCACTAGCCTCATTCTCAGATTTGGGACTGGTAATGCTATTAGCAACAAACAAAACTTCTACTGTTAACTATTTTTAACGATCGGCTCCACAACTTCCCTCACCCGATAGATTGGTCTTCCTTGAGATTCGTGATAAGTTCGCATTAACAGCTCTGCCAGCAACCCAAAACTAAACAGCTGGATACCAGTCAACAAAAGCAATACTGTCAAAATCAGTAATGGGCGATTGCCGATCGTCACTCCCAATCCCAGTTTCAGGAAAGTGAGATAGCCCCCCAGCACTACTCCCAAAAACATAGAAAGCAAACCCAACAATCCAAAAACGTGCATCGGTCGTGTGAGGAACTTTTTCATAAACCAGATGGTTAACAAATCCATCAACACTCGGAATGTCCGCCCCAAACCGTACTTACTGCGCCCGTAGCGCCGGGAGTGGTGTCCCACCGCCATTTCTGTAATTCTCGCCCCTTCGATGTAAGCTAAAGCAGGCAAAAAGCGATGTAATTCGCCGTAAAGATTCAAATCTGCCACTAATTCCGCTCGATAAGCTTTGAGAGAACAGCCGTAATCGTGCAACTGCACACCCGTAACTCGCCCAATTAACCAGTTGGCAATTTTGGAAGGTAGCAAACGAGTGAGAGTGTCATCCTTTCTGTGCTTGCGCCAGCCGCTCACCATATCGTACCCTTCCGCCAACTTGGCCAGCAGTACGGGAATATCAGCCGGATCGTTCTGCAAGTCCGCATCTAAAGTGACGATCGCTTTTCCTCGCGCATAATTAAATCCAGCCGCCATCGCCGCCGTTTGACCGTAGTTGCGACGTAGCAACACAGCTTTGAGATCGGAACGGAGAAGCGCTTGTTGTTTGAGAAATTCTGCCGATCCATCTTTAGAGCCATCATCCACGCAGATGATCTCATAAGACAATTGGCAAGAGGTTAGAGTGGTAGCGATCGCCTCGATCAAATGCGGCAAACTCTCCACTTCGTCGCAAATCGGTACGATCGCAGATACATCCGGAGTGTCGATCGCAGAAAAACCATTCCTTGTCCCTGCTGTTGCGGAAAATAACGAAGTGTTCATAGTAGTAGCCAGCCTTGTCACCTCACACCGACGAGCTAGTTATATCACGCACTGGGGGAGTCAAAAGTCAAAAGTCAAAAGTCAAAATTTCTCCTCTTC